>NZ_SZWV01000108.1:0-20206 GCF_005280945.1 Citrobacter sp. wls718 | reverse complement strand
GTTTTATTGTTTCTACTAAACCAAGGTTTTGTAGAAATAATGCGACATTCGGTATATCCGCGCCGTTCCGGTCTTTAGCCAGTCGCGCATTCGCATTATCCATTACGATCTTAACTGCCGCAGGGGTGGCGGCCTGCGTTTCACTGGTGCTGTTCACCGTACTATTAAGTTGTACAAGCCCCTTTCGTTGTGTCGTGCCATCGAGGACACCAATGGATTCACGCGACGTTTTTTGTGCTTCCGCGCCCCGCGTTTTTATCTCTTTCAGGTTCTGGTCAATGCGCAGAAATAACCCGTCGCCGGTTGCAACATTCAGCGTGATATTTGAGGTATCTGATACCGCCAGGCGAAACTGCATATTAACGCTGACACCACCAACCGGCTTATCGATCGATGGGCAGTTTGCCACCGCGTAAAGCTCTCCGGTGTCAGTCATTAAACCGACTTCGCGAACGGTGAATCCACCAACCCCGGTCGGCAGAACGATTTTTGCCATTAACTGCGTGGACTGTTCCGGGGACACCACCAGCTCAGCGATATCTCCCCGGTACGTTTCATTGATCAACCGGATTTGTGCCGGATCGGGTTTGACCTGCTTGCCATTACTGTCACCCACCACAAAGTGAGTCAGTACAATCAGGCGACCACTGGCCAGCGCCTCCGCCTCCAGTTCTTTACCCCGGTTAGTGATAATTGAGTAGTAATCAGCCATGAGATTCCCCGGCAAAAATGTCCACATCGATATGCGCTGTTGTCGCACCCGAAATATAAAAAGCCCCGTCCATACCCACATTCGCCATCACATCGATTTTGCTCAGATAGCTGCGCAGGTTCTTGGCCCGCTCGGTAAGCTGGCGGATCTGATGATAGAGAGCGTCGCTGACCCCCTCACTGCTCTGTACTTCGATCCGGAAGGTGTAAGGTTCAGCGCGCGGCGTGTCTTCCCACCACTCAACCACGGTCGTGGGCAGGTTTACGGAGCCGAGGGAACGACGTACCGCCCCGGCCGTTCCCCTGTGCTGATGCACATAAGCGGCATCTTTTATCACCTGTCGCTTCTGCGCCTCTGTCCAGCCGTCATCCCAGAAATCAACGGCATGCTCCCAGGCCAGCCAGGGGAGAAGATGCGCCGGACAGGTGTCAGGATTTTTGGACTTGCGCACCATATTGGTATCGAGGGTGGCGATCTGCTCAGCGCTGGCCTGCTCCTGCGCCCGCTCTTCATGAAATGCGCCAGGAGGTAGCAGAGATCGAAACTTAGCCGTCATTGCTGCTTACCTCCGTGCGGGTGACATTAATGGCGGTACACCAGGGCGCTTTACCCGGTTCCGCTTCCAGATCTGCTACCGGAGAAATCAGCCTTACCCGGACCACACCGGATTGCTGCAGCGCAGCATAAATGGCGGACAGCGGGACGACGGTTTTAATCCGATGGGAAAGCGTGGTGTATGACCGTAATACATCGATGGCATTATTCAGCACCGTACTGGCGTCCGGTCCTTCCGGGATCTCCAGCTCTGCCGTAACGGCATAGTTTTCAATCGTGGCACTTTTAACCGTCACGTAGTCCGTTAACGGGCGGATTTCATCCGCATTCAGTGCGCTGTTAACCTTATCAAGCAGGGGCTGCCCCGCCGCCCCATCCCCGGTACGTGACAGGACATAGACATCAACGTATCCGGGCCGGTTATGGGTTTCCGGCCCATAGGCATCGGCATCCAGCACATCCGTATCGGCAGACTTCGCATGAAAGCGGTATGAATTACGCGCGCCTGCTGTATTCAGCTGCGCCCATGAAAGCTGGATACGTTCACGAAATGCCGCATCGTCTTCCAGTTCAGGCTCCACTGGCGGAATGGCAAGCGGATCGCCGGGCTTAATCACCTGCCGTTTAACGTTGAATGCGGCGCCTATCTGGTCAAGGTCAGCCTCTTTTGCACTCGCGAGAAATACCGCCCGCACAGCATCATTAACCCGCTGGAACGCCAGCGTCAGCTGGTAGGCATTCACCTCCCCCTGTTTAAACGTCGGATCGGATTCCACCAGCGCATCAAACTGCTTATCAAGTTCCCGCAGGCGCGCCAGCCACCGGGTGAAGATTTCAGTCGCATCCGGCACCACAATGGCATCCGGTACGTCCAGTTCGGACAGGTTGATCACGTCATAGCCGCTTGCCATAAATCGTTATGTCTCCCGTTCTGACAGGTAAATTGGTTTCCTTGTTGATCCCCTCAATATCCAGCACACAGCCGGACTCCTCTTCAGGAAAGGAAACAAGCACACGTGTTACCTTCAGCCGCGTCTCCCACCGGGCCAGTGCGGTCGCAGACGCAGCAATTATTTGTAGCCGGGTCAAATCATCCCGGGGGTTATCCACCAGCGAAAACAGATCACTGCCATAGTCCCGGACAAGAACCCGGCTCCCGATGGGCGTGGTCAGTATGTCGCTGACCGACTGGCGCAAATGGGCGACGCCGGACAGGCGTTTTCCGGTCCGGTTGTTTACACCGTTCATGATTAAATTCCGTTGCTGAGTCGCCGGATGGCGGGAGGGTTAACCGAAGTAGGACGGGCCTGTTTTGTCCTGCTTTTCTGATTTTTTCGAAGCCGCTGCGGGTTTACGAATATCCACGACAAGGTTGTAGGTGTAGCTGAATCCTGCTGACGTCAGAGAAAAGACCAGAGACTCAACCACCCAGGCCCGATCCTCACGGGAGCCAAAACCGGAAGTCGACACACTTGCTTCTGCTGTCAGCGGAACATGTTTCGGGCGACATGGCCCCGTGAGCGTCATTTTCTGCTCGTTACGCTTCGCCTGTGTTTTCCTGGAATTTGCCTGTTGCTCGGCGGTGTTTCTCTCCGACTGGGTATAGGGATTGGTCATCGCCGGGCCATCATGTTCAACGGAGGAGGTCTTTGTCGTACCGTCCTCCTCGTCGTAATAACGCACGCCGATTTTCTCTTTAGCTTTTCCTCCACTCCCTGTAGCTTTACCTGTCGAACTCCCCCGCTCACCTTCACTGTAGGACCAGTTTGATACTTCATCCGGTGTGATGGTGATCCCGCCAGTCTGTTTCCCTGAAGCCGTTGCCGTGGCCCCCTGCTGTAAAAAAAGCCAGTAGCCTCCTGATGGTTTGCTCACTGCGTTGTAGTCACGCGCAAGCCTTGCGAGCAGGTTGGCATCGGATTCCGCCACCTGATCGATATGGCTGATATGAATATCTTTGAGCGCGTCGGCCACGCGGGGAATAAGCCCGTTATCGGTGGCCACCGTTTTGACAATATCGGCAAGACGAAGGTTATCCCAGCTCCGGGTTTTCTGGCTTGTCACATCTCCGGGTTGTTTCTGGGCGTTCATCGGCGCAGCGGTTGCATAAAGTTCGATACGCCTTGGTGGGCCGCTGCTCGAGACACCACTGACAACAAACCAGCCTTTATCGATCAGTTGATCATTGAATCCCAGAGCAACCCGAAGCCGGGCACCTTTAGTGGGAAGCGACAGCGTTTCAGAGATGAGGCTGATTTTCAGTTCATCTGCTTTCGCTGTTGCCCCACCATAATCCGTCAGGGTCAGTTCACTCAGGCATTGTTGCAGTACCCGGGTTATATCTTTCCCTTCGGCCTGAATGCTGAAGGCCGGCGCATATTCCGGCATCGCTGTCTGATCTGCCATATCAATCCCATAAACTGAATGGCGATTCCGCTACGGGCGTCACCAGATCCGGCAGAGTGATGTACAGGCCGGAAGGATACATAGCCCCCTGATCCGCCAGCCCCTGATTAGCTTCAAGAACCTGAGTCACCGAGTCTGACAGATTTTCAGTACCGTAATGCACGGCACAAATTGCATCCAGGACATCTCCGTCACGGGTTTGATAGATCGTCGGCATAGTGTTTTAGCGTCATCGTCCAGTTTTTGTTTCGGTGACCGCCACCCGGTAAAAACTTACTCGTCGTGTCTGAAAAGTCGGTCACCACCCACCACCCCAGTACATCACCTTCTCCGCTGACAAGCTGCTGGGGTTTCGCCTGATCGGCAAGATCAAATAAATCATTCACCCCTTCCACCCCTTTACGGAAAAAGGCGTGAGACTGCCCTTCGAGTCTGACAGTACGCCCGGGCTTTCCGGTGTACTGAAGAAGGTCCTGTTTGCCGATGCGTTCCTGTTCACTCCAGCGCCAGCTTGCCTCACGGGTGAGCTGATGATAAGCCGCTGTATCAATCGAAAAGGCGAAATTCCCCAGCATCATCATCACGCGGGCTTCCTGCCCACCCCGTAATGCGCCTGCACTGCGCTGGCCGGAATCTTCAAATATCGGGATAATTTCACTCACCAGACAAGTCCCCCATCCAGAAGGCTGTTATCACCATTAAAGGCTGAATTGTTTTTCGTCACCGTGGTCACTTCATCGGCAATGGCTTTCTCATCCTGTCCCGGCGCAGCATTAATTTCGAAGTGGTATTCAAATTTGCGGTTATCAGTTATCTGCCGTGATGGCGGCTGCTTATCCAGTACATCCATTTTTTGAAGCAGGCTTTCCCAGTAACCGCCCGTGCTCTCGTCTTTCAAAATGACCGACTCAGCAGGTGATCTGTCTGTTGTCGTAACATTCCTGTCCTGCTGCACGACGGGAAGAAGGGGAGCATTCGGATACTTATTCCCTGCGCGGGCGCTTTCTCCTTCCCCCTGGCTGTACGTCAGACCTGCTGGTTCTCTTTTCCACTGACTGGCAGATGTTACCGGCTCATGCGAGTAATTATCCCAGGCTCCGGCACTGCTTTCCGGATCCTCTTTAACGGTTTGCGCGACATGGTCCTTGTTTTGCTGTAGTGCCGCATTCCAGTTTAAAAGCGAGTCGCCGCCTTCCGGTGACAGGTATTTATCAAGCGATTTGTTAAATGTCTCATCATCAGAATCAAAGCCAAACAGTCCCCGGGTGGATTCCCAGGAGTGTTTAACCTCTTGCGGCAGGTCAGGACGCTCTTTCAGTTGTTGGTCAAACCATTCCCCCTGTCCGTTCTGGCTTGCCCTGAAACGTGCTCTTTCTACCCCATTTGCGGCAAGCGTTTTGAGGACGTCACGCTGATCATTACGGTCATCTGGCAGCAACCAGGACAGTTTTTTAGCCAGCGCGTAAATAATTTTGCCGACAAAAACCACCCCCTGTCCGAACGACAGAACGCCGGGATAGAGGTCGTTTCGCAGGAAAGTCACAATGCGCTTGATCCCGCCACCTTTGAACCAGTCAGCAAGATCATTCGTCAGATTACGGATATCAGGTGCAAGCTCATTTCCCAGTTGCCCGGAAATTTCAGCAACAGCAGAAGAGAAAACAGTGCGGAGATTATTGATAGCCTGATTACCCGCAACCGCCCCATCAGCCCCCTCTTTGGTCACAAGGTTGTAGCGCCGCTGTTCGTCCATCAGGTCGCGGTAGCTCCGGCCAGACTGCTTGATAAGCATCAGCAGTTTGCTCGCTTCCCCGCCAAAAAGAGAATCCAGTGCGAAGGAGGCTTTTGACTCGTCCTGAAGGCTGAGCGCCCGTTCAACAATTTTGTCGAACTGCGCCATATCGCTGAGCCCGGCAAAATCCCCCGCTTTGAAACCGAGCGTTTCAAACGCATCCTGCAGCGAGTCCTGCTTACCGTTCTGTTTATACTCCCCGGATTTGTGCAGATACTCTTCAAAGAGATCGCCAATGTTTTCCGCATTCATGTCGTACTGCTTCGCCAGAGAATCCCAGGCATTAAACGTGGCCACGTCCACGCCGTAACTTTTTGCGACATTAGTGCGGGTTGCCGTTTCAGCATTGGTGGCAGCTGGCGCTATCAGTGTGCCAAGTGCTGAAGCCACCACACCGCCACCGCCAATAGCCAGCCCGGATCCAAACATCCCGCCCACCTGCCCGGCGATCCCCAGACCGCGCCGGAACAGACCTTTACCGGCACCTTTGAATGCCTGAATGCGCTGTGCTTTTTGCATCTGTACATTCAGTTTCTGCTGCTCCGCCTCCGTTTTGCGGATTTCCCTGGAAACATCGGTATAGCGGCGCTTCAAATCCCCCAGGCTTTCACCGGCCAGTTTGGCGCGCTTGATTTCTGCTGCCAGTTTGGTCTGATCTTTTGTCAGTCGTTCAGACTGCTTTCCGACATCTTTCAGGCTTTTTTGCAGACCATCTGCAGATCGTTTCCATGAATTATCCAGGTTCCCGCCAAAGGTAATGACGGCCTTAAGGTTCTGGCTTATTCCGCCCACGGTTTATCGTCTCCAGTTCGTCGGTCAAAAAATCAGAGAAAGTGCTGAACGGCATATCGAGGTATTCCGCCATCGGAAAATGCAGTCGCCGCCCCAGAAATCTTATTGCCCGGAGGAGCCCGCCTTCGGTCGCTTCGCGGGCGGGAGCATAAAAACGTTAAAGGCATCCAGCAGCTGTGAGTAATCTGCCGCCGTCATCAGCCAGAGATCCTGTTCACTGAGATTGCACAGCAGCGCAATCATACGGGCTTCTTTCTCTTCTTCGTTGCCGCGGTCTTTGGCATGAGTGATGCGATCGCGAACCAGCGGTTCACGCATGGTGACTTCATTGATCACGACCCCATTATCAAGTGATACGGGGGAATACAGTTTTATAACGCGGGTTTCACCAGGAAAGCTCATAGGATGCTCCATAAAAAACGGCCCGCAGGCCGTTACAGTGGTGGGATAACAGTAAAATCAGAGACGCACTTTGGCAGCCAGGCCAGAAAGCACATCAACGCCATTCACCCGGCGGGCGAAACGCTCTGTGTCGATGGCGAACAGTTCGCGCCCGTCCAGTGACTGACGGTAGTAGCTGACGGCAATATCAACCGTCACGGCATTTTCGGAAAGCGTGTCCTTACTGCGCGCATCCGGCGTGACGGTCTGTACAAACCCCTCGATTTCCTCAACCGTACCGCGCGCAGTGCCGTTACCGAGATAGCCCTGATAAGCCGTAAAGCGTGAACGGCTGCCGCTGACAAAACCAAAGCTGGCCAGCATATCCGTATCTATCCCATAAAATTTAACCTGACAGGTCAGTGCTTCCATGCCGTCATCAACCGGAGTTGGCGCATCCTGTGCGCCGGTACGCAAATCCGTTTTAACAATAGCCAGAGACGGCGGCGTAAATTCATGCGCCCCCTGAATACGGCTCCCCTGCCGGAAGAAGGTCCAGACGCGTAGTGTGTTTTTATCGCTCATGCTGCAAGCATCTCCTCAAGCGCATAGTTATTGTTCACCCGGACGCGCAGGCTGATAAGTTCAGTCGGCGATTTCGGACCAAAGTCATAGTTGATGTACAGGACACCCGACGCCATGGTTTCCGCGGTGTTCAGTTCTTCATCCAGCCAGGCCCGGCCACCGAATATGGCGCCAAGACCGACCAGTTGCCGCATATAGGCATTGATGGTGCCGATAATGTCATCCGCATTTTCCCGGTCCAGTGGGCGGTCAACATACTCCAGCATGGTTTCCTGAATGCTGTCCTCAATAACATCAGCAGTACGGCGGACAGATTCAAAACGCCACTGTGGATTGGTAGCACACAGACGGTTCCCCCAGTGTTTAAAACCCGCCCGGCGGATAATGGTGGACACGTTCTGCATATTGAGCAGGTTTGCATCGCAGTTCTCATCCCCGAGGATAAATTCATCGATCTGCTCAACACCGAGGATGTTGTTGATGTCCTGGTTTGACTTGCTCCACCACCAGCCTTTTTCAAAGTCGATGCGGGCGCGTAACCCGGCAGCAAACGCAGAGTAAGGACGATAAACCAGCTGGCCATCTGCATCGCTCGCCTGGACCCGCGGGCGCAACAGTTCAGTTCGTGCGCCATAGGACTGGCGACGCTGTACCACTTCCTGCAGCGTCGCACCGGAGGCGCAGTCAACATATGCAACGGCGCGCAATTTCCCGGCCACGGTTTCCAGCCCCTTACCAACCGCATCGTCCTCACTGAATCCCGGCGCTATCACAATACGCGGCTGGTACGTGGTAACAGATTTCGCTGAAGACAGGGTGCCGATCCCCTTCAGTACCGCAGCGCGTCGTTTTGCCACATCGTTTTCATCTGCCACACGCACCACCACCGTCAGCGCATTACGCTGATCGTTAATGTCTGTCAGTGCCTGTTTCAGCGTACCTTTTTCACCCAGGCGGGATAACAGCGTGGTGCCGACGACCGCCACCGGCGTATTGAGTGGAAAGGGTTCATCTTCACCCCCCGCCAATTGCAGGCTGAAGGGCTGGACAATCCCGTCACCGCGCCCGCTCGCACTGACTTTTGCGCCATCAACACCACCGACAGCCTCAGCAACGTCTCCGGGTTTAGCCGTGATAACACCGTGCTCATCACAACCCAGCGTGATGTTCAGTGTCAGCGATTCAGGATCCCAGCTTGCTGACGTCACAACCGCAGCAGGATTTTCGGCTGCCGGCTGTCCGGCCAGCGCAGCGACATTGATGACATTGCCTTCCCGCCCCTTAATGGTTGCCGTGAACTCGATAACGTTATCGAGAATGGGTGTACCGGATGATCCCGATGCGGCTGTTCCCCCCGATGCATCAGGTGCCGTTCCCACCAGGCCGATAATGGCGGTCTGAATCGTGGTAACCGCCACCGTACCCGAGGTGAGTTCAATAGTTTCAACGCCATGTAACTGAGACATGTTTTTTCTCCAGGCATAAAAAAACCTGCCGCAGCAGGTCACATTTTCTGATTTGGTTTATCGGTGAGCCCGCCGCTGTCGCCGCGGTGATCGTGGTTGTTAAAGACTTCACGTATCTTGCTCATGCTGCCGGATTTATCCGTTATCTCCTTTGACGCCCCGATATTCCCTGCAACCGACGTGTCAGCATTAATCTGGGTTTTGCCCTGAACTGTCAGGGTATCGGTAATTTCAACCGGACCATCCAGCGTGCCTTTACCGACAATTTTGTAAGTTCCACCATCGGCCAGCGTAATCGTCAGGGCATGCGCGTTTCTGTCATAACGGATCTCGGTCCCGTCGCTGTAACGCGTAATGTGCTCGCTGTCACTTCCTTCCGGCACCGGCAGCTTTCCCGTGTTCCATCCGGGAAACACCCGCCCGTTGTTGAGATCTCCGGCTTCGGACAGGACCGTAACCGCATCCCCCACGGCATAAGGATTTGAATCCGCGCGGTTAGTTCCGGAAAACCCCTGGCACAACGGCAGCCAGGTCGTGATGATATCCCCCAAATCCACCCGGCATTTTGGGATGCGATCATGCCTGACGGAGTGGATAACGCCGCGCCGGACAAGGTTCGCCAGCCTGCGCTGCAGGTCGCCTTCTATATCACTCATCGGGCTGAGCCTCCCAAATAAGCTGATAGTCATCCACGTGATTACGGCCCGTATCAGGTGCAGCACCCAGCCAGGCCTGCTGCAGAGGCATGCCATTGTTTGCAAAGGGGTCAGTACCAAATGCAGCCGCCTGGGTGAATGAAATACGCCAGACCAGATAATCATCCATTCGCGGATCAAACTCATCACGTTCAGCCGTGGTGAATACCGCAGGCTCAATATGGCCCAGACCAAACTGCTGCCCGTCAATCCACTGGGTAATATCGGCCGCTGCGGTTCTGACAAAAATCTCAGGCTGACTCACACCCGATCCGGCGGCATCCACCACCACGAAGAGATCACAGGTTAAATTAACGCTCAGTTGCCCCTCATTACCTCCGCCCGGTTCCCAGCTGTTAATCGAGAAATAGACCGCGGGTGTGGTCAGGCCCGAAAAGCGGGGAACATTTCGTTCCGGATACGCACCGGCATCACGCACCCATCCGATTTTTTTTAATGCGTCAGTCACAGCATCGTGATACCGCCCCAGCAACAGTGGCTCGGCCATCGTTCGTTACCTCAGACAGAAATACGGGCTTTTACGCGCCCGCGAATGTCGGTTTCAAAGTGATGCATAAAAATCTCCATCGCTTCCGCAAATGCGTTGTCTTCGATGTAGTTCAGCATCGGTTCGTAGATATCCATTTCTGCTTCGCGTGTCCGGCGGGTCAGGGGATCGCGAATAACCACCGTCCGGCGATTATCCCGTTTTGAACGGGACACCTCCCCGTTTTCAAACGACCGTTCGCTCAGCAGATTACCTTTCGGGGAAAATCCGGCGTTTTCTGCCTGGCGCCGCGCTTTAATAAAACGCCCCGTGTTGCGGTCACGCCGGGTATAGTGCGGTCGCATCCGCCCGTTGATTCGTCCTTTAAGGTCTTTCACCTTAATGGCATTCAGCCCGAACCAGAGCCGGAAGTTATCCAGTTGCGATCCCCTGTCCAGACGAAAAGACAGCAGACGGCGCCGGACCAGATCCATACTGCGTGGGGCCAGCCCGTCTTTCAGATCCGCCATCGCTTTCTTTCGCAGCGTGGCGGCAGTTCGCCTGAGCGCGCGCGAGTATGCTGCACGGAACTGTTTTTGCGTCGCACCGATACTGTCCGCAATTCGCCAGATAACATCCACATCAATATCGACGGGTAAATCCCGCCGCAGTCGAGACTCCCGCGCCATATCAGCTCCATTTATCGATCTGAGGCTGTGTTTTGCCGGGTTCCCCATATGCCAGCGTGACGCGGGTCCGCCCTTCTTCATCCGCGCCGATATGTGTCACCCGGTAAGGGATGGTATTGATCACCACACCGTCATGTTTTTCGAGACCGGAAATATCCGCAGTCATTGCACTGAACGCCGGGGAATGGTTCTGAATTTCTCCGCCGCCCGGTACACCCGACAGCGCATCCGGTGATTCAAAAATCACGGTCACCAGACGCGGGCCTTCACCCGTTTGCAGGCATGCAGGGACTTCTTCGGCAAACGCCCGGTTAATCCGGGCATCTGCTTTAGCCAAACGCTCCCGGAACCGGCTCATCAGAACCCCAGGCGGACGGCAACATCAGCATCATCCGCCTCAGTTGCTCCCCAGGCGGAACCAACAACCGGGTTTGGCGTTGCATCATCGCCTTTTGCCACCGTCAGCTTGCCGCCAGCCAGATACAGTTTCTGGCCTGCCGCAATTTCTTCTGCCGCTTTAGGCAGCACAAAAACACCGGCCATATGCAGTGTTCCCCATTCGCCAGCAGGAATATCGCTGTGTGCCACCCCGGCAATTCCGCCGACCGCCACCAGCGCACCGGATGAAACGGCATCAACACCCGCATTGTGATAATCCAGTGTGGTACCGTCCTGCTGATAGTTATTCGCCATGTTTTTTCTCCATAAAAGGAAAAGGCGACCAGCGCCGCCTTCAGGGATAAAAAAACCGCCAGGCGGCGGTCGTTATTTTTTGGTGACTTTAACCAGCCCGCGCCAGTCAAGCGGGGCCACACCCGCATCAATGCGCACCTTGAATGCGGCACCGTCCACAGTAAAGCCCTGCTGCTGTTCCAGATATGGCGTGTCGATACCGTCCAGATAGGCCACTTCAATGGTGTCGCGCCCCTGCGCAGCAGTCAGATAAAAATCCGTCGGGCTGCTGTCATCCAGGCGGGCCTCAGAAGCCACTGTCACAAAGTTCTGGATCGGGTTAACGATCCCGCTGTTCGCGTCTGCGCCCGGTACGCTGGCGGACTTAATCAGCTGGTTTGCCCGTGACTCAATTGCGACTGGCGTCAGCATGTAGGCCGGACGAATATTCAGACGACGATCGCCGGATTTTTGCAGCAGCATTGCCTTACGTGCAATATCCAGCCCTTCAATACTTAGATCGGCTGCAACAAGGTTGCCATGATCGGCGTGGAACAACGGCTTACCGTCCGACATTTTCGGATTGCTGGTCAGTACAGCCCAGACCAGATCGCCGACGGTGGCTCGCGCAGCAAGCCCCATTGCCTGCGGGATACGCGTCAGCATATCCAGGTCGTCGTTGATGATAGTCTGGCGGTCAATGCTGAAAAGCTCACCATAGGTGGCCAGTGCAATCGGCTCACCGCGATCTTTAATGGTGACATATTTATATTCCGCCCCGGCGCGAACCTTACGCAGCGATGCCAGTGATTCCAGGCCAACGCGGTGCGCGGTTTTGAAATCGGTCAGTGTGCCTTTACGGGTCCACTGTTCGAATGTTTCGCTGGCCTCATCCCAGCCAAGCAATGCCGCCTTATGCGCCACATCCATCAGGATATTGCCGAAATCGCTGCTGCTGTGGGTGAACGCCAGCCCAACCATCGCCTGTGCGGTACCGACACCAGAAATACCGATACCACGATCCACCAGCGAGGCGCGGGCCAGTTCGCGCAGGGTATACCCGTTGTAGGCGTTATCTTTTTCTGCCTGCGCATAGCCCGCACGGTTCATCACCGCTGCACGAATGGAATCACCAACAATATTCCCGTTACCCGCATGGATGTGAACTGCACCCGGTCCGGCACTCGGGGTCGTCCCTGCCGCCAGCGCATTGAGCAATTTGGTGCGGGCCTGTTCCGCTGAGCAGGAAATATCCGTGATGCATTCTGCTTTCAGCGAGCCGAAAGCAGGAAACGCATCAAACACAGCGGAAACTGCGCTGACTCGTTCAGTATTCGCCGCCTGCATCTGCTGCTGGAGCTGGGCGGCCAGCGCGGTAATGTCGATATTTCCCGCCAGCGGTTGCTGGGCTGGCTGCGGTGTTGTTGGGTTATTTGCGGCCTGCGGAGCCGGATTTTGTGCGGGTTGCGGCTGACTGACAGGAGCTTCGGCGCGCGGCCCAAAAAGGTTGTTAATCTGTTCTGGCATATTCTGGTAATCCTTCAGTTTATTTTGATTCACACAGGCCGCGGCCTGCAGTTCTGGTTCAAGCGTGTCAGCAAAACCTTTTTCCACCGCCTCCGCGCCATTAAGCCAGGTTTCAGCTTTCAGCATCGCCTCCAGTTCTTCCTGCCCCAGCCCGGTCTTGTTCATGTAGGCACTGAGCATCAGCGCTTCATTACGATCAAGCCAGGCAGCGTAGTCACGCATATCATCGGAATCCCCGGCGATCCCACCCCACGGCTTGTGTACCATCAGCCAGGCATTTTCCGGCATATGCACCGTGGCACCGGGCAGGCAGACAATCATTGAAGCCATACTGGCAGCCACGCCGTCCACCCAGATATCCAGCTTCGCCTTCAGACGGGACAAGGTGTTAAAGATGGCAAATCCCTGCATCACATCGCCGCCCGGGCTGTGGATATGCAGATCGACGGCGCTGGCCTCAAACACCCCGGCTTCCTTACAGTCGGAGACGAACTGCTGAGCGGTAATCCCCCAGCCGCCGATCACGTCATAGAGAAATATTTCCACACGCCCTGCAGCCAGGGCGCGTATCTCATACCAGCACTGACCGTTTGCGGCATCGATACCAGCCACACTGGCGCGGGGATTAATCATCGTCCCGCGACGGGGCGGGCTTATCATTTGCTGCATCAGGGAGCACTCCTTTATCGTTGGCGGCGTCTGAGTCGAACACCAGCCCGTTTTCTCGGTTGAATTCGGTTTCACGCATACGCTGTCGCTTCACCTCCTGGGGGGATTGCCCACGGGCGCGGATCCACTCCGCTTCAGTTCCCGCACCACCGCGCACAATTCCCCGCCAGGCCATTGCCTCTTTTACAGGGTCAATCCACGGCATAACCGGGCCAAGATAGGTCGCATTAAAGAGGGTTGTTCGATCCACATCCGGTGGGATATCTGTCGTTAACAGCGCCATCGCCAGCCAGGCGCGGTATACCGGGCGACTGTGTTGGCCAACAAACCATTGCTGCAGTACGTTATAGCCTTCGTAGCTTTCCACCAGTTCCTGGCGCTGGGCGCTGTATGTGCCATTGTAGTCACGGGCAATACTGGAATAGCTTCCCCGGCTTCCGGCGGCAACAGCACGTAATTGCCCGTTGCGAAACTCATGAAGATGGACATTCGGACGATTGGACTCGACCATGCCCAGATCTTCGCCCGGTGCCAGATCGTCAAAAATCATCCCGGGCGCGATATCAAAATAGCGGTATTTATTTTCTGACGGCTTCCAGTCATCTTCTTGCGGGAAAGTAGCGGCATCACCTCTCTTGATATAAAAGCCCAGCGCGGCAGCGATTCTTGCGGCCACGCGCTCACTCTCTTCATAATCCTTAATGTCGCCAAGGCGGCGGATCACGCCGTGTAACAGACTCACCCCGCGTAACTGATGAAGTCGTTTTCGCTGCGCGAGATGCAGCATATTCTCAGCAGCAACAGTTTTCAGTTCTGCGCTAAAACGCGTCATGTTGGCCGGATGGAATTTATATACCCGGTAGCCTGTCGGACGTCCCCAGTTATTCACAATAATGCCCTGACGGATCTGCTGCCCCGAGGTGCTGTTAAGGTTCATCGACACAAAGTCAGCCTCAAGCAACTCCAGAGAAAACGGCACACTGGTCGAGTGAGTCAGACCAGCAACTGGCCCTCTCACAAGCTGGGTAAAAATTTCACCATCACGCAATGCGGAACGCAGCGCCAGCCGTTCCGCTTCCGGGCGGGTAAACATCCCGGTCACTTCCGGGCGAACGGACCATTCGGACCAGAGCGCAGAAATCTTTGCCGCAAATTCTTCATGCAGTTTTCCGTCCAGCCCCAGTGGCTGCGGTTCAACCTGAATCCCCTGGGCACCAATCACCCGCTCCTCGAGCTTATCCAGCAGACCAATTACAATGTCATGGTCTTCATCCAGCGCCCGCGCCTGCTCGCGCAGTGATACACCAGCAACACCAACAGCAGTGTCAGCAGCGCGGCTCTCGCGCTTCGTTTTATTAAGCCGGGAAGGCCGTGCCGCATCGTATGCCTTCAACAGCATTTTGTTTCTGGCGCGCGCGACTGCCCACCCTGGCGCAATCGCACCAAGTGCTCTGTCGAAAATACCCATGGAAGACCTTAATTAAATCTGGCGAGTTTGAAAGATCCACCGCGACGGTTCACGGCAACCCAGCGTTTTTCCCAGTATTCCAGCTCTCTGCGAAGCGCCACGGGATCATGGTTAGTTATGGCGCGACCATTTACGCCCGTAAAAGACACACTTTTCCCGTCCAGGGAATCACGGTATGCCTGGCGTACAGTTACCAGCATCTGCTGAATTTCTGATTTCGTCACAGCCAGCCTCCGTTATCACTGACACCCAGCCAGCCACCAGAAAGCGGGCTCGACGGTTCAGTTACTGAAACAGAAGACGAACGTACAGGTACCGCTTTTTTCACAGTAATCTCCCTGGGGCGCTCCCCGTCAATGATGTTTGAATTACACTCCTGAGCAGCTGCCCATGCAGGAGGCTGTTCCCAGTCCCGGATTTTTTCATAACCACGCAGGACAGCGACGGCGTGGGCATAACAGAAAAGGTCAAAGGCTTCGTTATTGCCTTTTCCGGGCTTGCGCCATTTTCCGTCCGTACCGCGTTCTTCGTAGGTCAGTTCTTCGTAGAACCACTCCCCCAGCCAGTCAGGAAAATGGATATACCCGGCACCGGGTGTTTCACGCTCAAGGTTGTTACTGAGCTGATCTTTTAGCAGGTCTGTCTGCAACAGATATACCGGAACCTCACCACGCGCATCCGCCCGGCGATCGCTTCGGCCTGTGTTGTCAGGGTGCGTTTTGGTAATGATTTTCTGGCGTCGGGTGCTGTCACCTTTTATCAGGTAAACCCGTTTACCCAGTCCGTCACGACGACACTGGCGCCAGAATTTATAGGCGTTATCCGTTACCCCATCTTCCCCGCCGCTGTCGACAGCCATTGCAAGAATTGGCATCCGTCGCGAAGGGTCTGACTGCAACGCATAGGTTTTTTCGAGGACATCCGTGATGAGCAGCTGCCAGTCTTCCGGATAGGATCCGGGATGCACCTGCTGCGCCTCACCATTTTCATCACAACGCAGGGACTGGCGGATGTTATAGCGGTCCACCAGCCAGCGTTCGCCGTTTTCACCGTACCCGATGATCTGGACGACAAAACGGCGCTTCTTCCCGCCCTGCACATCCACTGACGCCAGAAGAAAACGGACTTTCGGCGGCACAAGTCGTTTGCCATAGTCTTCTGCCCGCAGCATCAGCACGTCAGCACGTCGCTGCTCACTGGCTGCACGGGGAAGATAAGGCAGCCCCCAGTCAGTATTTATTACCGTCTTGAGCGTTTCTTCACTTCCGGTGGCCTCATAGTCCTGTTCCGCCGTCAGTAATTTGTAGACCAGTTGCGCCCATGTCTGGTATGCCGCCGCTGGTCCCTCCATCCAGAACGAGGCAATGCGCGAGCGTCGGGCTTCTCCGGTGATATTGCCTTCTCGGTCGATAGTCTGTCCCTCTCTCAACCAGACACCCTTTCCGTTCAGTTCCCGCTTCCTGTCGGCGGTAATCATGCCGCTACAATGCGGACAATCAATATGCGCCGCTTCACTGGCCTTTACCGGGTCAGACGTTTCCCGGTAGCCTGTCATCGCCTCCATGGCCGGTTGAAAGTATTCCCCGCAATGTGGACATGGCCAGTACCAGCGACGACGATCGCCGCGGTTATATAAAGAAAGAATCCCGGTCGTGGGAGGGGCTTCGTGAGGTGACTTTCTCCGCCACTTCGTATTGGTGATTTCCCTGCCCGGTGAACTCTCGACCAGCGTCATCCCCGCCGACATAAAGGTGGTGGTACGTTTTGAAGCAAGCGAAAATCCGTCCCCTTCCCCGTCGATATCTTCCGGGAAGCGATCGTAATCCGTCAGCGCCACACACTTAAAATCTGAGGACGACATGATGTTGATAGACGGCCAGCCTATCTTCAGGTAGTTCCCGGCAAGGAAAGTCCGGTCATGCACGTTGTTGTCATTGCGTGAAGGACTCAGCCGGCACGCCACCTCCGGGCTGACACGAAATGTTCGGGCCAGACGTTTTTTTGAGTGTTCGCGCGCTTTCTCTTCCGTCATCTGAATGATGAGCATGTCAGACGGATCGCAGACAACGTTGTACACCACCCAGCCATCAATCAGACCAATGGTTTTACCCGTTCGGGCAGGGCCAACAAAAATGACAGCATCATATTCGCGTGATGCCAGGCAATTCATCGGCTCCACAACATAAGGGGCAAGATTAGGATCCCACTCAACGGAGTTACCCACGCCGACCGGAACACGCATATATTTATGTACGGCTTCCGCTACAGGCATTCGGCGCGGTGCTCTGATGATCCCGGCAGTGTTTTTTCTTAGCTCCGCCGCCGTGGCCTGTCGCATGGCTTACTCCTCTTCTGGCGAACTGTCCTCCTGTTCCGGCGTATCTGCCTGCTCAACCTTCAGGGCTATCTGATCCCGCAGGTCATCGATGACTTTTTGAACCCGAACGACAGCTGCAGGCGTCATCGCGCAATCACGTTCAAGAATATCCGGCAGCGTTTCCAGCACCTGAACGACGGCTTTTGCCATTGATGAAAATTCTCGGGTCACTGTCGATGCCGGGATTAACTCACCTGTTTCCTGCTGGAATTTAAGCCTCTCGCGTTCAGACTGAAACCACGCCTTACGATCCGGCGGTAACATCTTATCGATATCCACCAGCTCGGGTGCCGTGGTCCGGCCCAGCAGTTCCCGGAGAATATCCACGACAGAATAAAGCTTGAGACGAGAATTACTGCCCGGAGCAGGCTCAACGTTATTCAGCTTGCTGGAGATCGTCTGGCGATGAAGGTCGGTCACCGCTGCAAGTTGATTGATGTTGAGGCGAAGGTTTTTCAGTTCGTTATCCATGATGATGAACAATATTTAACCATTTCGACATCGTGAATAATTTCACGACTGAAATATCAACAAGTTAAGGGAATGATGATGATGCCGATAAAATGCAAAAAACCAGCCGTTTTCCGCGTGTCCTCGCCCCCTCGGTGTTCAGAGTCGCCAGGAGGACCCGCGCAAATGATAGTAATTATCAATTGAAGGGTGTAAAAAAGGCCGCTAAATGCGGCCCATTGTCGTTAATTCAGTTGGTGTTTTTTTAGTAGTTGCTCTTTCTTTTCCCGATAGCTATCGGCCTCTGAAATAATCTGTTCAGCAGTCTTTCCATTCAATATGACTAAACGCATTTTATCGGAAGAATAACTGCCATCGTTATTAATGATGGCTTGAGTATCGTAATAACTTAAAGTGTCCAGAATTGCCGATTTAAGTTCTTCTTTCTTTGCATCAGAAAGTGACTCAACAACCTTCTCGCCAGAGTAACGCAAAGATTCCTGGCTTGAACCATCAAACTTTGGCGCGTTATCACAACCGGCAACGAGCAATGATAATGTTAACGCAATTACATATCTGATTTTCATTTGGTGACCTCATCCCTAACGGTAGGAGAAGTCTAACGAATAATCACGATGTATCACATAGCATTATCCCTTGCTCTGGGAGAATACCTGCTATTGTTTGACTCTCTCACTGAGTCGTAAACACGCTCACATGTCATTCCAGCCCGGTAGCTTTCGTCAGATCGCTCAGCATAATATCGAGCTTCTTCTGCAAGGCGTCCGAGCATGTCGGCGAGCACTGCGGCGTCGGCTCCGGCTGTTTTGCTTCTGACGGCAGCGGCAAGATCTGAGGTGTGCTTTGCGGCGTCCAGGCGTGCGGCAAGCTTTGTTGCTTCGGTGCGCAACTGGCTAACAGTGGCAGACAGGCCAGCAGCAGTGGCAGCAGATTTAGCGGCTTGTGCTTGTGCATCTTTTACAGCCTCATCACGGGCAATTATGCGCCCTTGTTCAATCCAGCGGGCGGCAGTCTGCGCGTTCGCTTCCTGTGAAGATTCCATGCTATTACGGTCAGCCCACTTCTTTTGCCAGCCCCGCTCACTCCAGATGTTCCCAGCAAGAAATGCACCAGCCAACATCAGCAAAACAATGATTGTTTTCCACCGCGCCTTAACAAAAGCAAAGACCGCTGTCATACCAGCAACGCCGCCCGCGCTTTGTTATAACGACTATTTCTGTCGGCCAGTCCATTCTGGCCACCGTTGATGATCTGCGTTACACGGACAACATCACCTGAATACATCAGGCAACCACGTAATGTGAAATACCATGCAGCAGAACGGGCTGCATGCTTTTCCTGTGTCAGCAACTCTGGTGTGCTGATCAAATCAAGCTTCAGCGCCGCACCGCATTTGGCGTAGTTCTCGCGGCCGGTGATTTGAAGCAGCCCACGACCGCGATATTTCCAGCCATCACCCTGGCTGTTATTCCCCATGCGGTCACCGTAAACCAGATTGGCTATTTGCGGCTGGTGGGCAACCTGCTTACCATCGACACGCCCCAGCATTTCACACTGATACGACGTCAGGCGTTTACCAAAGGTTTTCTTCAGCCCCTCTACCGAGTAATTGAAGCTCTCGACCAGCGAGGTAAAACCAGCAGATTCATGCCCAACTTGTGCAATGAACATGGCCTGATCGTTAACTGCTGTGATTCCAAACTCTTTCATTGCCGCATCAATGTGCGGAAACCAGCGTGCAGAAAGCCCGGCGCTGATACCAGCCGCCTGCTGAAATTGTGATTGGTTCATTATTGCCTCAGATGATCAACCAGGCGTGCCACGTTGCCTCTGACGGCGACCAGCACAGACAGGAAAATAATGTTGGCCCCGATAGTGGCCCACGATGAATAAGGGTAGATACCGCACAGATATGCCAGCGGAACCGCGCTATAGATGACCGTAAGCAGCCACGCCAAGCGGGAAATCCATGGTCGATGTCGCGAATCGCCGCGACGATAAAACATCAGGGTCAGCACTACCCCAGCGCAAAGCAATGCATTTAAAGTTGCCGATGGGTCATTTTGTACCACCTGAACCTCCCCGGCGCGTTATCAGCGCCACCAGCGAGCCAACATCCTGATTATTCAGGAACGTCAGGATTTTGACGGCTAAAGCAGAAACGATTACGGCACCAATGGCATCCAGTGGTTTATCACTGTAGCCGGTAGCCTGAGCCAGCTTTGAACCCACCAGCCCGGAACAAAGGATCCCCGCGATATACGACACCAGAAAATATGCCAGTCGGCGCGCTGCACTTAGATCCGCTGCGGTTGCAATGTAAAATACAGCCCCGGCAAATGCGCCAAACACCACACCGTAATCGGTTCCGGACAGAAATCCATAGACGCTGCCCCCCGTCAGGACACCACCAGCCAGCCCAGTACCGGAAATCGGATCGGACATTTAGCCCCCTCTTAATT
>NZ_SZWV01000028.1:0-15476 GCF_005280945.1 Citrobacter sp. wls718 | reverse complement strand
CCCCGCCGGGGCGGGTTTTTTTACGTTACTACAGATTACTCTGCAGCAGCTTCTGCTTGCGATTCAGAGCGATCAACCAGCTCGATGTATGCCATCGGCGCATTGTCGCCTGCACGGAAGCCACACTTCAGAATGCGAGTGTAACCACCGGCGCGGCTAGCGAAACGCGGGCCCAGCTCGTTAAACAGTTTTGCCACGATCTCGTTATCACGAGTACGGGCGAATGCCAGACGACGATTAGCTACGCTATCAGTCTTGGCAAGAGTAATCAGCGGCTCAACTACGCGGCGCAGCTCTTTCGCTTTAGGCAGGGTCGTCTTGATGATCTCATGACGAACCAGTGAACCTGCCATATTGCGGAACATAGCCTGGCGATGGCTGCTGTTGCGGTTCAGTTGACGACCACTCTTACGATGGCGCATGACCTTATCCTTCTCAGTAAAACCTTAACCTGTGATCCGGTTACTCGTCAGCGATGCTTGCCGGTGGCCAGTTTTCCAGGCGCATGCCCAGAGACAGTCCACGGGAAGCCAGCACGTCTTTAATCTCAGTAAGAGATTTTTTACCAAGGTTAGGCGTCTTAAGAAGCTCAACCTCAGTACGCTGTACCAGATCACCGATATAGTGGATAGCTTCTGCTTTGAGGCAGTTAGCAGAGCGGACAGTCAATTCCAGATCGTCAACAGGGCGCAGCAGGATCGGATCGAACTCTGGTTTCTCTTCTTTAACTTCCGGCTGACGTACATCACGTAAATCAACGAAAGCTTCAAGTTGTTCTGCCAGAATGGTTGCCGCACGACGAATCGCCTCTTCAGGATCGATTGTGCCGTTGGTTTCCATTTCGATGACCAGCTTGTCCAGGTCGGTACGCTGTTCTACACGCGCAGCTTCAACATTGTAGGCAATACGCTCTACAGGGCTGTAGCAGGCGTCGACCAGCAGACGGCCGATTGGGCGCTCATCTTCTTCCGAATGAATTCGGGTAGAAGCCGGCACATAACCACGACCGCGCTGAACTTTGATGCGCATGCTAATAGATGCGTTCTCATCGGTCAGGTGGCAGATCACGTGCTGTGGCTTGACGATTTCGACATCACCATCATGGGTGATATCGGCTGCAGTCACAGGGCCAATGCCAGATTTATTCAAGGTAAGAATAACGTCATCTTTACCCTGAACTCTCACCGCCAGCCCTTTCAGGTTGAGCAGGATTTCCAGGATATCTTCCTGAACGCCTTCTTTGGTGCTGTACTCATGTAGTACACCATCAATCTCAACCTCGGTCACCGCACAACCCGGCATCGATGAGAGCAGAATACGGCGCAGTGCGTTACCCAAAGTATGGCCAAAGCCACGCTCTAAAGGCTCAAGGGTCACCTTGGCGTGCGTCGAACTCAGTTGCTCGATATCTACCAGGCGCGGTTTTAGAAACTCTGTCACAGAACCCTGCATTGTGTCCTCTCTTTGGTACTAAGCTTTACTTGGAGTAAAGCTCGACGATCAGGTGTTCGTTAATGTCCGCAGACAGATCAGAACGCTCCGGCTTACGCTTGAACGTACCTTCCATCTTGCCAGCATCAACTTCCAGCCAGGTTGGCTTTTCACGCTGCTCAGCCAGCTCCAGAGCGGCTTTCACGCGAGACTGCTTCTTCGCTTTCTCACGAATGCTAACAACGTCATTCGGACTAACCTGATAAGAAGCGATGTTAACAACACGACCGTTTACCATAATTGCTTTATGGCTGACCAGCTGACGTGCTTCTGCACGAGTGGCACCGAAGCCCATACGGTATACAACGTTGTCCAGACGACCTTCCAGCAGACCCAACAGGTTTTCACCGGTGTTGCCTTTCAGACGTGCTGCTTCTTTGTAGTAGTTACGGAACTGACGCTCCAGCACACCGTAGATACGGCGAACTTTTTGCTTTTCACGCAACTGCACACCATAGTCAGACAGACGCGGTTTACGCGCACCGTGCTGGCCAGGAGCTTGTTCAATTTTACACTTGGTATCGATCGCGCGAACGCCAGACTTAAGGAATAAGTCAGTGCCCTCACGACGGCTCAGCTTGAGCTTAGGACCCAAATATCTTGCCATTTTCTTTCTCCAACAATCCTAGAAACGAGGCGTTATACGCGACGTTTTTTCGGCGGACGACAACCGTTATGAGGGATCGGAGTCACATCAGTAATATTAGTGATGCGGAAACCAGCGGCGTTCAGAGCACGAACAGTAGATTCGCGACCTGGACCCGGTCCTTTGACCATAACTTCCAGATTCTTGATACCGTATTCTTTTACGGCTTCAGCGCAACGCTCTGCTGCAACCTGAGCTGCAAACGGAGTGGATTTGCGAGAACCACGGAAACCGGAACCACCGGCTGTTGCCCAACCCAGCGCGTTACCCTGACGATCAGTAATGGTAACGATGGTGTTGTTAAAAGAAGCATGGATATGAGCCACGCCGTCAGAGACTTGTTTTCTTACACGTTTACGTGCACGAATTGGTGCCTTTGCCATTATTCAATCACCCCGATTATTTCTTGATCGGTTTGCGCGGACCCTTACGGGTACGTGCGTTGGTCTTGGTACGCTGACCGCGAACCGGGAGACCACGACGATGACGCAAACCGCGATAGCAACCAAGGTCCATAAGGCGCTTGATGCTCATGCTAACTTCACGGCGCAGATCACCTTCAACGACAAATTTGGCAACTTCGTCACGCAGCGTGTCGATTTGTTCTTCAGACAGCTCACTGATCTTAACATCTTCAGCGATACCCGCTGCAGCCAGAATGGCCTTAGAACGGGTCTTGCCGACGCCGTAGATCGAAGTTAATGCGATCACAGCATGTTTCTGATCAGGAATGTTAATGCCTGCTATACGGGCCACTATGCACTCCTACTATTTAATATGTACGCACCATGCTGAAAAGCCCGTTTTCAGGATACTCAAATGGAAACGCACAGACATACAAAAGATTGGCTGGCTAATCTAGCCAGCTCAACCCAACTTTGCAAGAAAAATATGCGAATAAATCAGCCTTGGCGCTGTTTATGCTTAGGCTCGGCACTGCAAATCACACGGATGACACCATCACGCTTAACGATTTTGCAGTTACGGCATAATTTCTTGACGGAAGCACGAACTTTCATTTTTACTCTCCGTAACTTCTCGGGCGACTGTTAACGGCCGTAGCCTTTCAGATTCGCCTTCTTCAATGCAGACTCATACTGACTTGACATCATCAGAGTTTGCACTTGAGCCATAAAGTCCATAATCACGACAACAACGATAAGCAGTGAGGTTCCACCGAAGTAGAACGGTACTTTCATTGCATCACGCATGAACTCCGGGATCAGGCAGATAAAGGTAATGTAAAGCGCACCAACCAAGGTCAGGCGGGTCATTACTTTATCGATATACTTCGCCGTTTGCTCTCCCGGACGAATTCCTGGTACAAATGCACCGGACTTCTTCAGGTTATCTGCTGTTTCACGCGGGTTGAAAACCAACGCCGTGTAAAAGAAACAGAAGAAGATGATTGCAGACGCATAGAGTAACACATAAAGCGGTTGCCCAGGCTGCAAATACAGCGAAATTGTTGTCAGCCAGTTCCAACCAGTACCGCCCCCGAACCATGACGCGATGGTCGCCGGGAACAGAATAATACTGGAAGCGAAGATTGCTGGGATAACCCCGGCCATATTCACTTTCAGCGGTAAATGTGTGCTCTGTGCAGCATAGACACGACGACCTTGCTGACGTTTCGCGTAGTTTACCACAATGCGGCGTTGACCACGTTCAACAAATACAACAAAGAACGTCACTGCAAATACTAATACTGCAACCAACAGCAACACGAGGAAGTGCAGGTCGCCTTGACGCGCTTGCTCGATAGTATGGGCAATGGCTGGCGGGAGTCCCGCGACGATACCGGCGAAGATAATGATTGAGATACCGTTGCCGATACCACGTTCAGTAATCTGTTCACCCAACCACATCAGGAACATTGTCCCTGTAACCAGACTTACAACAGCGGTGAAATAGAATGCAAAACCTGGATTCATCACCAGGCCTTGCATACCAGGCATATTCGGCAGACCGGTAGCAATACCGATCGACTGGAATATCGCCAGCACCAGAGTACCGTAGCGGGTGTACTGGCTGATCTTACGACGACCAGACTCCCCTTCTTTCTTAATTTCCGCCAACGTTGGATGAACCACCGTCAGCAGCTGGATAATGATCGACGCCGAAATATACGGCATGATCCCCAGAGCAAAGATAGAAGCACGGCTGAGAGCACCACCAGAGAACATGTTGAACATTTCAATGATGGTGCCTCGCTGTTGCTCAAGCAGTTTGGCAAGTACAGCGGCATCAATACCAGGGATCGGAATGAAAGAGCCAATACGGAACACAATCAGCGCGCCGATAACAAACAGCAGTCTGCGTTTCAGCTCGCCTAAGCCACCTTTGGCACTTTGAAAATCTAATCCCGGTTGTTTAGCCATCTGCTACTTATTCCTCGATTTTACCGCCAGCAGCTTCGATAGCAGCACGAGCGCCTTTAGTAACACGCAGGCCACGAA
Source organism: Citrobacter sp. wls718 (assembly GCF_005280945.1). NCBI lineage: Bacteria > Pseudomonadati > Pseudomonadota > Gammaproteobacteria > Enterobacterales > Enterobacteriaceae > Citrobacter > Citrobacter sp. wls718. The sequence continues at coordinate 10,880 of NZ_SZWV01000028.1, read as the reverse complement.
CAGTTACCGGAGTAGTGACTTCACCAGCCAGGATCACTTTCGCGAACTCGATCTGGATACCGATAATGTTTGCTGCTTTCAGCGTATTCAGGTCTACAACACCGCCTTCAACTTTAGCCAGGTCAGACAGACGAACTTCGGCTGTGATCGCTGATTTACGTGAAGTGAAGCCGAATTTCGGCAGACGACGGTACAGAGGCATCTGACCACCTTCGAACCCGCGACGTACGCCACCGCCAGAACGAGACTTCTGACCTTTGTGACCACGACCACCGGTTTTACCGAGGCCAGAACCGATACCACGACCCAGGCGGCGAGCCGCTTTTTTAGAGCCTTCGGCCGGAGACAGAGTATTTAAACGCATCTCTTACTCCTCAACTTTAACCATGAAGGAAACCGCGTTGACCATACCACGAACAGCAGGAGTATCCTCGCGTTCTACGGTGTGACCAATACGACGCAGACCCAGGCCAAGCAGCGTTGCCTTGTGTTTCGGCAGACGACCGATTGCACTGCGGGTTTGAGTAATTTTAATAGTCTTTGCCATGGTTTATTTCCCCAGAATTTCTTCAACGGATTTACCACGCTTGGCAGCGACCATTTCCGGAGATTTCATATTTTCCAAACCATCGATAGTTGCACGAACCACGTTAATCGGGTTGGTGGAACCATACGCTTTAGCCAGAACGTTACGAACTCCAGCGACTTCCAGAACGGCGCGCATTGCACCACCGGCGATGATACCGGTACCTTCGGAAGCCGGCTGCATGAAGACACGAGAACCCGTGTGAGTACCCTTAACCGGGTGCTGCAGGGTGCCGTGGTTCAGCGCGACGTTAATCATATTGCGACGGGCTTTTTCCATCGCTTTCTGGATCGCTGCTGGAACTTCACGCGCTTTACCGTAACCAAAACCAACGCGACCGTTACCATCGCCAACTACAGTCAGAGCTGTGAAGGAGAAAATACGACCACCTTTAACGGTTTTAGATACGCGGTTAACCGCGATCAGCTTTTCCTGCAGTTCGCCAGCTTGTTTTTCGATGTGAGCCATCTTACACCTCTACCTTAGAACTGAAGGCCAGCTTCACGGGCAGCATCTGCCAGTGCCTGGACACGACCATGATATTGGAACCCGGAACGGTCAAAGGATACATCTTTGATGCCTTTTTCCAGAGCGCGTTCAGCAACAGCTTTACCTACAGCTGCAGCAGCGTCTTTGTTACCGGTGTACTTCAATTGTTCAGCGATAGCTTTTTCTACAGTAGAAGCAGCTACCAGAACTTCAGAACCGTTCGGTGCAATTACCTGTGCGTAAATATGACGCGGGGTACGATGTACCACCAGGCGAGTTGCACCCAGTTCCTGGAGCTTGCGGCGTGCGCGGGTCGCACGACGGATACGAGCAGATTTCTTATCCATAGTGTTACCTTACTTCTTCTTAGCCTCTTTGGTACGCACGACTTCGTCGGCGTAACGAACACCCTTGCCTTTATATGGCTCAGGACGACGGTAGGCGCGCAGATCTGCTGCAACCTGACCGATCAGCTGTTTATCAGCGCCTTTCAGCACGATTTCAGTCTGGGTCGGACATTCTGCAGTAATACCTGCCGGCAGCTCATGATCAACAGGATGAGAGAAACCTAAAGCCAGGTTTACTACATTCCCTTTGACCGCTGCGCGGTAACCTACACCAACCAGCTGCAGCTTCTTAGTGAAGCCTTCGGTAACACCGACAACCATTGAGTTCAGCAGGGCACGCGCGGTACCAGCCTGAGCCCAACCATCTACGTAACCATCACGCGGACCGAAGGTCAGTGCATTATCTGCATGATTAACTTCAACAGCATCGTTGAGAGTACGAGTCAGCTCGCCGTTCTTACCTTTGATCGTAATAACCTGACCGCTGATTTTTACATCAACGCCGGCAGGAATAACGACCGGTGCTTTAGCAACACGAGACATTTTTTCCTCCGATTAGGCTACGTAGCAGATAATTTCGCCACCAAGACCAGCTTGGCGCGCTGCACGATCAGTCATAACACCTTTAGAGGTAGAAACAACTGCGATACCCATGCCAGCCATAACTTTTGGCAGCTCGTCTTTACGCTTATAAATGCGCAGACCTGGGCGACTGACACGCTGAATGCTTTCTACAACAGCTTTACCCTGGAAATACTTAAGAGTAAGTTCCAGTTCCGGCTTGGTGTCGCCTTCAACTTTAAAATCTTCAATAAAACCTTCTTCCTTCAGCACGTTGGCAATTGCCACTTTCAGCTTGGAGGAAGGCATGGTGACCGCAGCTTTATTCGCGGCCTGACCGTTACGGATACGGGTCAGCATATCCGCGATCGGATCTTGCATGCTCATCTGTCTTTACTCCCGTGATTCAATTGGTAATTACCAGCTAGCCTTTTTCAAGCCCGGTACTTCACCGCGCATAGCGGCTTCACGAAGCTTAATACGGCTCAACCCGAACTTGCCCACATAGCCATGCGGACGACCTGTTTGACGGCAGCGGTTACGCTGACGAGACGGGCTGGAATCACGCGGCAGAGACTGCAGCTTCAGAACTGCGTTCCAACGATCTTCGTCGGTCGCGTTCACATCAGAGATAATAGCCTTCAGTTCAGCGCGTTTTGCGAAGTACTTATCAGCTAAAGCTACGCGCTTTACTTCGCGTGCTTTCATTGATTGCTTAGCCATTCAGTAACCCTACCTTACTTGCGGAACGGGAAGTCAAAGGCAGCCAGCAGAGCACGGCCTTCTTCATCAGATTTCGCAGTAGTGGTAATGGTAATATCCAAACCACGCACGCGGTCGACTTTATCGTAGTCGATTTCTGGGAAGATGATCTGCTCACGGACACCCATGCTGTAGTTACCACGACCGTCGAAAGACTTAGCGGACAAGCCACGGAAGTCACGGATACGTGGAACAGCAATAGTGATCAGGCGCTCAAAGAACTCCCACATGCGTTCGCCACGCAGAGTTACTTTACAGCCGATCGGATAGCCCTGACGGATTTTGAAGCCTGCAACAGATTTGCGTGCTTTGGTGATCAACGGCTTTTGACCGGAGATTGCTGTCAGATCAGCTGCTGCGTTATCCAGCAGTTTCTTGTCAGCGATCGCTTCACCAACACCCATGTTCAGGGTGATCTTCTCGACCCGAGGGACTTGCATGACAGAATTGTAGTTAAACTCAGTCATGAGTTTAGCGACTACTTCGTCTTTGTAGTAATCATGCAGTTTCGCCATCGTACTACTCCAAATTACTTGATAGTTTCGCTGTTAGACTTGAAGAAACGGACTTTTTTGCCATCTTCGAATCTAAAGCCTACACGGTCAGCCTTGCCGGTTGCCGCGTTGAAGATAGCAAGGTTAGAGATCTGAATAGCTGCTTCTTTCTCTACAATGCCGCCTGGTTGGTTCAGGGCCGGAACCGGCTTCTGATGTTTCTTAACCAGGTTGATACCTTCAACAATGACCTTGCCGGAAGACAGGACATTTTTTACTTTACCGCGTTTACCTTTATCTTTACCGGTTAACACGATAACTTCGTCATCACGACGGATCTTCGCTGCCATGATTCGCTCCTTAGAGTACTTCTGGTGCCAGAGAGATAATTTTCATGAACTTCTCGTTACGAAGTTCACGAGTTACCGGCCCAAAAATACGCGTACCGATAGGTTGCTCACTGTTATTGTTTAAAATAACGCATGCATTACCATCGAAGCGAATGACAGAACCGTCCGGGCGACGAACACCCTTCTTGGTGCGCACCACTACCGCCTTCAGCACATCACCTTTTTTGACCTTACCACGCGGAATTGCTTCCTTGATGGTGATCTTGATGATGTCGCCTACGCCTGCGTAGCGACGGTGCGAGCCACCCAGAACCTTGATACACATTACGCGACGTGCACCGGAGTTGTCGGCGACGTTCAGCATAGTCTGTTCTTGGATCATTTTAGTGCTCCGCTAATGTCAACTACTACTGAGACCCGAAAATCAGGTCGTTAAAAAGCCCCATATCGGGGGCGCGGCATTATAACACCGCTTCAACGATATGGGTAGAAAAAATAAACGGCTCATCGCTGAGCCGTTTATTCGTTGAGAATGCATACTCTATTACAGAATAGCTTTCTCTACAACGCGAACCAGCGTCCAGGACTTAGTCTTGGACAGCGGACGGCATTCGCGGATTTCAACCACGTCACCAGTACCGCATTCGTTGTTCTCGTCATGTACGTGCAGTTTGGTCGTACGCTTGATGAATTTACCGTAGATCGGGTGTTTCACAAAACGTTCGATAGCAACAACAATGGATTTCTCCATTTTGTCGCTAACAACGCGACCTTGCAGAGTACGGATTTTATCGGTCATTACGCACCCGCCTTCTCAGTCAGTAAAGTCTTAACGCGTGCGACATCACGACGCACTTGCTTCAACAGGTGAGACTGTTGCAGCTGGCCACTTGCAGCCTGCATACGCAGGTTGAACTGCTCACGCAGCAGATTCAGCAGCTCGGTGTTCAGCTCTTCAACACTCTTCTCACGCAGCTCTTTTGCTTTCATTACATCACCGTCTTAGTTACAAAGGTGGTTTTAATCGGCAGTTTCGCTGCTGCCAGCTTGAATGCTTCACGGGCCAGCTCTTCCGGTACACCGTCCATTTCATACAGGACTTTACCCGGCTGAATCAAGGCAACCCAATACTCCACGTTACCTTTACCTTTACCCATACGCACTGCCAGCGGCTTTTCAGTGATCGGTTTGTCCGGGAATACACGGATCCAGATCTTACCTTGACGCTTAACTGCACGGGTCATAGCACGACGTGCTGCTTCGATCTGACGGGCAGTCAGACGACCACGGCCAACAGCTTTCAGACCGAAGCTGCCGAAGCTAACATCCGTACCCTGCGCCAGACCGCGGTTACGGCCTTTGTGCATTTTACGGAATTTTGTACGCTTTGGTTGTAACATCAGCGACGCTCCTTATTTACGGCCTTTACGCTGCTGCTTTTTAGGTTGAGCAGCCGGTTCCGGTTGTTCAACAGCAGCCATACCACCCAGGATCTCGCCTTTGAAGATCCATACCTTAACGCCGATTACACCGTAAGTGGTGTGCGCTTCAGAGGTGTTGTAGTCGATGTCAGCACGCAGAGTGTGCAGCGGTACGCGACCTTCGCGGTACCATTCGGTACGTGCGATTTCCGCGCCGCCCAGACGGCCGCTAACTTCAACTTTAATACCTTTAGCGCCCAGACGCATTGCGTTCTGTACAGCACGCTTCATAGCACGACGGAACATAACACGACGTTCCAGCTGAGAAGTGATGCTGTCAGCAACTAATTTTGCGTCCAGTTCAGGCTTACGCACTTCGGCGATATTGATCTGGGCAGGAACGCCAGCAATATCAGCTACGACTTTGCGCAGTTTTTCTACGTCTTCGCCTTTCTTACCGATAACGATACCCGGGCGAGCGGTGTGAATGGTCACACGGATGCTCTTAGCCGGACGCTCGATAACGATACGAGATACAGACGCTTTAGCCAGTTCCTTAGTCAGGTACTGACGTACTTTAAAATCGCTGTCCAGGTTGTCAGCGAATTCTTTGGTGTTCGCAAACCAGGTTGAGTTCCATGGTTTTACAATACCCAGGCGAATACCATTAGGATGTACTTTCTGACCCATTGCTAGTCTCCAGAGTCTCAGCGATCGGACACAACCACAGTAATGTGGCTGGTGCGCTTCAGGATGCGATCTGCACGACCTTTTGCACGCGGCATAATGCGCTTCATGCTAGGGCCTTCGTCTACGAAAATTTTCGTAACTTTCAGATCGTCAATGTCAGCGCCATCGTTGTGTTCAGCGTTAGCAATGGCAGATTCCAGGACTTTCTTAACCAGTACAGCCGCTTTCTTATTGGTGTAGGTCAGAATATCCAGAGCCTGCGACACTTTCTTACCGCGAATCAGGTCTGCAACAAGGCGAACCTTCTGAGCAGAAGAACGAGCATGGCGATGTTGAGCTAAAGTTTCCATCTCTTCCTCCTACCTTATTTCTTCTTCGCTTTTTTATCAGCAGCATGGCCGCGATAAGTACGAGTCGGTGCGAATTCACCCAGTTTGTGACCGACCATTTCGTCGGAAACAAATACCGGAACGTGCTGACGACCATTATGGACAGCGATGGTCAAACCGATCATGTTAGGAAAGATCGTTGAACGACGGGACCAAGTGCGCAGGGGCTTCTTGTCTCCGCTTTCCACCGCTTTCTCTACCTTCTTCAGCAAGTGCAGGTCAATAAAAGGACCTTTCTTGAGAGAACGTGGCATGGCTTATCCTCTAAAATTATTTGCTACGGCGACGTACGATGAATTTATCAGTACGCTTGTTGCTGCGGGTCTTCTTACCTTTGGTCTGAACGCCCCACGGAGTTACCGAGTGCTTACCAAAGTTACGACCTTCACCACCACCATGTGGGTGATCGACTGGGTTCATCGCAGTACCGCGAACGGTAGGACGAACACCACGCCAGCGTGCAGCACCTGCTTTACCCAGAACGCGCAGCATATGCTCAGCATTGCCAACTTCGCCCAGAGTTGCACGGCAGTCTGCTTCGACTTTACGCATTTCACCAGAACGCAGACGCAGGGTGACATAAGCACCATCACGAGCAACGATCTGAACGTAAGTACCAGCGGAACGTGCCAGCTGACCGCCTTTACCTGGTTTCATTTCTACGTTATGAACGGTAGAACCAACCGGGATATTGCGCATCGGCAGGGTGTTACCTGCTTTGATTGCAGCATCAACGCCAGATTGAACCTGGTCGCCAGCTTTCAGGCCTTTAGGGGCCAGGATGTAACGACGTTCGCCGTCTTTGTACAGAACCAGCGCGATGTTCGCGGAACGGTTCGGATCGTACTCAAGACGTTCAACAATTGCCGGGATACCGTCTTTGTTGCGTTTGAAGTCAACGATACGATAAGCCTGCTTGTGACCACCACCGATGTGACGAGTGGTGATACGGCCATTGTTGTTACGACCACCGGATTTGCTGTTTTTTTCAACCAGCGGAGCAAAAGGTTTGCCCTTGTGCAGCTCTGGGTTGACCACTTTAACAACGTGGCGACGACCCGGAGATGTCGGTTTACATTTAACAACTGCCATTGTATTACTCCTCCGACTTACTCAGCGCCGCCGACGAAGTCCAGATTCTGGCCTTCCTTCAGGGTGACGTAAGCTTTTTTCCAGTCGCTACGACGACCGATACGCTGTCCGTGACGTTTAACTTTCCCTTTAACAACCAGGGTGTTAACGACTTCGACTTCGACTTCAAACAGTTTCTGCACAGCAGCTTTGATTTCTGCTTTGGTCGCGTCTTTAGCAACTTTGAGAACGATGGTATTGGTTTTTTCCATCGCAGCAGACGCTTTTTCAGAAACGTGCGGTGCGCGCAGCACCTTCAGCAAACGTTCTTCACGAATCATGCCAGCATCTCCTCAACTTGCTTAACAGCATCAGCAGTCATTACGACTTTGTCGAAGGCGATCAGGCTAACCGGGTCGATACCAGTTGCATCGCGTACGTCAACCTTGTGCAGGTTGCGCGCAGCCAGGAACAGGTTTTCGTCCAGCTCACCGGTGATGATCAGCACATCTTCCAGAGCCATGTCTTTCAGTTTCTGTGCCAGCAGCTTAGTTTTAGGCGCTTCTACAGAGAATGATTCGACAACGATCAGACGATCCTGACGTACCAGTTCGGACAGAATGCTTTTCAGCGCGCCGCGGTACATCTTTTTGTTAACTTTTTGACTGTGGTCCTGCGGGCGAGCAGCGAAGGTTACGCCACCGGAACGCCAGATCGGGCTCTTGATAGAACCTGAACGCGCACGGCCGGTACCTTTCTGGCGCCACGGCTTTTTGCCTGAACCAGTTACTTCAGCACGAGTCTTCTGAGCACGAGTACCCTGACGAGCACCAGCTGCATAAGCAACAACAACCTGGTGAACCAGCGCTTCGTTGAAATCACGACCGAAGGTAGTTTCGGAAACAGTCAGCGCGCTCTGCGCGTCTTTCAATACTAATTCCATTGCTATCCCCTTACGCCTTCACAGCTGGTTTAACGATCAGGTCGCAACCGGTCGCACCCGGAACACCACCTTTAACCAGCAGCAGGTTGCGCTCAGCGTCAACGCGTACTACGTCAAGGCTCTGAACGGTGACACGCTCGTTACCCATCTGACCTGCCATTTTCTTGCCTTTGAACACTTTGCCCGGAGTCTGGTTCTGACCGATAGAACCCGGAACGCGGTGAGACAAGGAGTTACCGTGAGTCGCGTCCTGGGTACGGAAGTTCCAGCGCTTAACGGTACCAGCGAAACCTTTACCTTTAGAGGTACCGGTTACGTCAACTTTTTTAACGTCAGCAAACAGTTCAACGCTAATGTTCTGACCAACGGTGTATTCTTCACCATCTGCCAGACGGAACTCCCACAGGCCGCGGCCAGCTTCTACGCCAGCTTTAGCAAAGTGACCAGCTTCCGGCTTGGTTACACGGTTAGCTTTTTTAGCACCAGTGGTAACCTGAACAGCGCGATAGCCATCGTTAGCCAGATCTTTGATCTGAGTAACGCGGTTTGCTTCAACTTCGATAACGGTTACTGGGATAGATACGCCATCTTCAGTGAAGATGCGGGTCATACCCACTTTTTTACCGACTAAACCAATCATTGTATCAACCTCTCAATCGCTCGATGACCTGATTAACCCAGGCTGATCTGCACGTCTACACCGGCAGCCAGGTCCAGACGCATCAGAGCATCAACGGTTTTTTCAGTTGGCTCAACGATGTCAACCAGACGCTTGTGAGTGCGAATTTCGTACTGATCACGCGCGTCTTTGTTAACGTGCGGAGAGATCAGAACGGTAAAGCGCTCTTTGCGGGTCGGCAGCGGGATCGGACCACGAACCTGCGCACCAGTGCGCTTGGCAGTCTCGACGATTTCCGCGGTTGATTGATCGATCAGACGATGATCAAACGCTTTCAAACGGATACGGATTCTTTGGTTCTGCATGAGACCAGAGCTCCAATTATTTTATAGACGAAATAGTTACTCCTCAAACCCATTACGATTGATGGGAGAGTGTAACCGTTCTTACAGAGTTCCCCGATTGGGAACATTGTCTGGTATCGCTTTCGCAGTACCGGTGGCTCATATCGAACCGCTGTCAATATTAGACAAGCCCGCGCATTATACGTAAATCTCAGCCTTACGCAAGTGCCGTGTAGATATTAATCACTCAACCAGTAATGCGAGCCCGATTCCGCTCTGAATGCAGAGGTTTTTGTTCATCGTAATTTCTCCGGAAGGAAGCCAACAGAATGAGCAATCAAGCCTTGTATGGTCAGCACGATTTCTTGAAGGTGGCATCTATTTCCACAAAGGATTCGCGCATGTACGCCGACCTCCCCTTTCTGTTTTTCTACATTTCATTATGCGGGCTACTTTGGGCCCAGGATTTACGTACCGGGTTATTACCCGACAAGTTGACCTGCCCTCTGCTCTGGTGCGGTCTTATTTACTACCAGTGCTGTAAACCGGCACTGTTATCCGACGCACTTTGGGGAGCCATAGCAGGCTATAGCGCATTTTCGCTGCTCTACTGGAGTTACCGCCTGGTGCGGCGGTATGAGGGATTAGGCTATGGTGATGTAAAATTCCTCGCCGCCTTGGGTGCCTGGCATCGGTGGGAGTCATTACCACTATTGGTCTTCCTTGCGGCTTGTTTAGCGTGCTGCATGATGGGAGCTGATTATGTAAGACACGGAAAAAAAGGACTAAAAAACCCGCTGCCTTTTGGACCCTATCTGGCGGCTGCGGGTTTTATTATTGGCGGGGTAAATCTGGTACGGGGCTTTTAGTCACTGACTTTAATTTGCGACTGCAGGTAATTTTGCAATCCCAGTTTTCCAATCAGATCCAGCTCCGTTTCGAGCCAGTCGATATGCCCTTCTTCGTCGGTGAGGATCTCTATCATCATATCCCGACTGACATAGTCATGAACGCTATCGGCATAGGCAATGGCTTCACGTAAATCTTTTGCGCCATCTAGCTCAAGTCGAAGATCTGACTGAAGCATCTCCTCAACGTCTTCGCCAATCCCCAACTTACCCAAGTCCTGTAAATTTGGGAGCCCTTCTAAAAACAAAATACGCTCGATGTATTTATCGGCGTGTTTCATCTCATCAATAGATTCATGGTACTCAACATCATTGAGCCGAGTCAGCCCCCAGTTTTTAAACATTCGGGCATGAAGAAAATACTGGTTGATCGCGACAAGCTCATTTCCCAATAGTTTATTGAGATAACTTATGATTTTAACATCACCTTTCATTTTATAGTCCCTCCGCTTCCACTCTTAGAGCGTAGATGGGGCTACAGGGATGTCAAAAAAAAGAGTGTGACTTAGGCGATCTCTTTAAATTCTGGCATTTGTGTTAATTCATCTTGCATCACTTCACGCGCAGCGCGAATGCATTTACCACATTGATTTCCAACAGGAATAAATTTTCGTAATTGTTGAAAAGATTGCGGATGAAACTGGCGAACAGCCTGACGAATTTTTTTATCACTTATCGCATTACACAAACAAACGTACATGATCGCTCCCGTTCAATTTATGCGCAAAGTGTAAATGAGAATAGTTATGATTACAATAGCACAATACTGTTTGTATGCCGACGCGGCTTGCGAAAAATGCGAATAAATATTACAGGTGTCAAATATCAGGCAGCAAAAAGGGCGCCTAAGCGCCCTTTTCAATTCAAAACTAATTAACGAGTAATTAGCTCAGAACTTTAGCAACA
>NZ_SZWV01000068.1:259955-272713 GCF_005280945.1 Citrobacter sp. wls718 | reverse complement strand
GAACTTGTTCGCACCTTCCCTAACAGTGTGCGCCACAAAGTGCCAGCTTTTTGGCATTTGCGGTTTTAGATAACGAATAGCCACCAGCGCATTGAGTACCAGCTCCGCTTTTTGCTCTTTGGCTAAATCCAGATCACGGCATTTTTCTTCAAAAGAAAAATAAAGCGCGGCATCATCAACACAAAAACCGGACGGAGAGAATGCATCGGGTGTGAGCATTTTGCGCGCAAAACGCGAACGAAATAACATGCCATTGGCTAAATCGAGCATCATACGATCGTGCTCTTCATCATAATACCAGCGCCAGTTATCGTCGGGTTTAATTCGCATCAGTATCTCTCCATTCCTTAATCATCGTCGTTACGACAGTATCCTTTTGCCGCTTCGTTTATTGCCCTAATAATAAAAGCTCAGAATGTTTAAATAAGCAACAGTAAAGGAATATAAAACAACCAGGGCCAGAAATAAAGCCCTGGTTTGTGATTAAGGTAGTATTCAGATATTGGTGATGATTTCTTTAATCAACGGCGGGCCTTTAAAAATAAAGCCTGAATAAATCTGAACCAGGGAAGCCCCTGCGGCTATTTTCTCACGCGCAGCGATGACTGAGTCGATACCGCCAACCCCGATAATCGGCAGTTGCCCTTTTAATTCCCGGGACAACATACGAATAATTTCGGTGCTTTTTAATTGTAACGGTCGACCACTCAGGCCACCCATTTGATCGCAATTTTTCATTCCCTGTACCAGGGAGCGATCGAGCGTGGTGTTGGTGGCAATGACGCCATCAATATTATGGCGAACTAAACTGTCGGCTACCTGGATCAGTTCTTCTTCAGAAAGATCCGGGGCGATCTTTACCGCCACCGGAACATATTTATGGTGGATCGCCTGGAGATCGTTTTGCTTATTTTTAATTGCCGTCAGCAAATCATCCAGCGCTTCGCCGTATTGCAGCGTGCGTAACCCTGGCGTATTAGGTGAGGAAATATTAATCGCAATATAGCCAGCATAAGCATAGACTTTTTCCATACAAATCAGATAGTCATCTTTGCCGTTTTCTACCGGAGTATCTTTATTCTTACCAATATTAATGCCGAGAATGCCGTCAAAATGTGATTTCTTAACGTTCTCTACCAGGTTATCAACGCCCAGATTATTGAAGCCCATGCGGTTGATCAAACCTTCTGCGTCAACCAGACGGAAAAGACGTGGCTTATCATTACCCGATTGAGGACGTGGCGTCACGGTGCCTATCTCAATTGAGCCGAACCCCATTGCACCGAGTGCATCAATGCACTCCCCGTCTTTATCCAGCCCGGCGGCAAGACCGAGCGGATTCTTAAACGTCAGCTCCATGCAGGTCACCGGTTTTGCCGGTACTTTCTGGCGGACAAGCGCTTCGAGCGGCGTGCCCGTAATGCGACGTAATTGCTGGAATGTCAATTCATGAGCGCGCTCTGGATCGAGCTGAAAAAGGGCTTTACGAACGAAGGGGTAGTACATGAACTCTCCTGGATTCCCGGTGTGCAAACCGGGGGCGTATTATGTGCGATCGTGAACAAAAAGGGAATTGACCTGCGGCAATAAAACGCAAACGTTTTCTTTCTTCTCCTCCTTTTATGCAGTTTTCAGCTTTTCTATCCCGCATAAATCATTTCGATAAACAAAATCTCTCTGCCAGACTGCACAAATTGTTATCAATGTTAAATAAAAACGAATGTTTGGTTATAAGGAGAGAATATAAATATGCGCGTTATCACTCTGGCGGGTAGCCCACGCTTCCCCTCTCGCTCCAGCGCCCTACTGGAATATGCGCGAGAAAAACTGCATGGACAGGATGTCGAGGTCTATCACTGGAATCTGCACAATTTTGAGCCCGAGGATCTGATCTATGCGCGCTTCGACAGTCCGGCACTGAAGACGTTTATCGAACAGTTGCAGGATGCAGACGGACTGATTGTCGCCACGCCGGTCTACAAAGCGGCCTATTCCGGCGCATTGAAAACCTTGCTTGACCTGCTCCCCGAACGTGCACTGGAAGGCAAAGTCGTGTTGCCACTGGCCACCGGTGGCACCGTGGCACATTTACTGGCCGTCGATTACGCCCTGAAACCAGTACTCAGCGCACTGAAGGCCCAGGAGATCCTGCACGGCGTTTTCGCCGATGATTCGCAGGTTATTGATTATCAACATAAGCCGCAGTTTACGCCGAACCTGCAATTACGCCTGGACAATGCACTCGAGACCTTTTGGCAGGCGTTGCAGCGTCGTGATGTCCAATTTGTGCATGTGAACACGCTGCGGGGTACCGCCCATGCTTAATTTACTCAAACGCCATACATCGTGGCTAGCTCTGACCGGACTGCTGTCTTTATCCACGCTGGTTCACGCCGCAGAGACCGCGCCAGACGCCCTGCGCATTGGCTATCAGAAAGGCAGCGTCAGCATGGTGATGGCTAAAAGCCATCAGTTGCTGGAAAAACGCTACCCGCAAACAAAAATCTCCTGGGTAGAGTTCCCAGCCGGCCCGCAAATGCTGGAGGCGCTCAATATCGGCAGCATCGATCTGGGCAGCACTGGTGATATCCCGCCGATTTTTGCTCAGGCCGCCGGGGCCGATCTGGTCTATGTCGGCGTCGAACCGCCAAAACCGCATGCGGAAGTGATTTTGGTACCGAAAGACAGCCCCATCCACACCGTCGCAGAGCTTAAAGGGCATAAAGTCGCCTTCCAGAAAGGCTCCAGCGCGCACAATCTGCTGTTGAGGGCCCTGCAGCAGGCCGGGTTGAAGTTTACCGATATCCAGGCCACCTATCTGACGCCCGCCGATGCGCGTGCCGCTTTCCAACAGGGGAATGTGGATGCATGGGCAATTTGGGACCCTTACTACTCCGCCGCCTTGCTGCAGGGTGATGTACGCGTACTCAAAGACGGTACCGACCTTAAACAGACCGGATCGTTTTATCTCGCCGCACGCCCTTATGCCGAGAAAAACAGCGCATTTATTCCTGGCGTGCTGGACACCTTCAGCCAGGCCGATTCCTTAACACTCAGCCAACGCCAGCAGAGCATCACCCTGTTGGCGAAAACGATGGGGCTACCTGAGCCGGTCATAGCGTCCTATCTGGACCATCGCCCGCCAACCTCCATTACGCCCGTCAGTGCTTCTGTTGCCGCATTGCAGCAACAAACTGCCGATCTGTTTTATGACAATCGGCTGGTGCCGAAAAAAATCGACATTCGCCAGCGAATCTGGCAACCCACTCAGCAGACAGGAGCAAAATTATGAGTCTGAACATGTTCTGGTTTTTACCCACGCACGGTGACGGTCATTATCTGGGAACAGAAGAAGGTGCACGCCCGGTCGATCATGGTTATCTGCAACAAATCGCGCAAACGGCCGACCGCCTGGGATTTACCGGGGTACTGATCCCGACAGGCCGCTCCTGTGAAGATGCCTGGCTGGTTGCCGCCTCAATGATCCCGGTCACCCAGCGGTTAAAATTTCTGGTCGCGCTGCGCCCCAGCGTGACGTCCCCCACGGTGGCGGCACGCCAGGCGGCGACGCTCGACAGACTGTCCAACGGTCGGGCGCTGTTTAATCTGGTAACCGGCAGCGATCCACAAGAGTTAGCAGGTGATGGTGTTTTTCTCGATCACACTGAGCGTTATGAAGCCTCCGCTGAATTTACCCAGGTATGGCGACGCTTGCTACAGGGCGACACCGTGGATTTTAACGGTAAACACATTCACGTCCGTGGAGCAAAACTCTTTTTCCCGCCCGTGCAACAACCCCATCCGCCACTGTACTTCGGCGGGTCTTCCGACGTCGCGCAGGAACTGGCCGCAGAGCAGGTTGATCTCTACCTGACCTGGGGTGAGCCGCCCGACTTGGTGAAAGAAAAGATAGAGCAAGTACGGGCAAAAGCAGCAGCGCTTGGGCGTAAGATCCGTTTTGGCATTCGCCTGCACGTGATTGTGCGCGAAACCACCGCAGAGGCATGGCAGGCAGCGGATCGCCTGATTGCCCATCTGGATGATGACACCATTGCCAAAGCCCAGGCGGCTTTCGCCAGAACCGACTCTGTGGGCCAGCACCGAATGGCGGCGCTGCACAACGGCAAGCGCGACCAACTGGAAATTAGCCCGAACTTGTGGGCGGGCGTTGGACTGGTACGTGGCGGGGCCGGGACCGCACTGGTGGGGGATGGTCCAACGGTGGCGGCACGGATTAATGAGTATGCCGCGCTAGGTATCGACAGCTTTGTGTTGTCCGGGTATCCACATCTGGAAGAGGCGTACAAGGTCGGCGAGCTACTGTTCCCGCATCTGGATGTCTCGATCCCAGAAATACCGCAGCCGCAACGCCTGCATCAACAAGGTGAAGCCGTGGCGAACGAATTTATTCCGCGTAGCGTCGCGCAACGCTAAGGAGCCCGATGATGACAACGCCGCAAAATAAGTGGTTACTACGCTTTGCTCCGTGGTTTTTACCGATTGGTCTGGTGGCGCTCTGGCAGCTGGCATCATCCATGGGCTGGCTGTCCACCCGCATCCTGCCCTCTCCAGAAGGTGTAGTAGAAGCTTTCTGGACGCTTTCCGTCAGCGGCGAGCTTTGGCAGCATCTGGCGATCAGCACCTGGCGGGCAGCGATCGGCTTTTCTATTGGCGGATCGATTGGCCTGACGTTGGGGCTGATAAGCGGCCTGTCACGCTGGGGGGAACGGTTGCTGGACACCTCGGTGCAGATGCTGCGTAACATACCGCATCTGGCGCTGATCCCTCTGGTCATTTTGTGGTTCGGTATTGATGAATCCGCCAAGATCTTTCTCGTTGCCCTGGGTACCTTGTTCCCGATTTACATCAATACCTGGCACGGGATCCGCAATATCGATCGCGGGCTGGTGGAAATGGCTCGCAGCTATGGGTTATCCGGTATTTCACTGTTTATCCATGTGATCCTGCCCGGCGCTCTGCCCTCGATCATGGTCGGCGTACGTTTTTCCCTTGGGCTGATGTGGCTGACGCTTATCGTGGCGGAAACCATTTCAGCGAACGCTGGCATCGGCTACCTGGCAATGAATGCCCGCGAATTTCTGCAAACGGATGTGGTCGTGGTGGCCATCATTCTCTACGCCCTGCTCGGCAAGTTGGCCGACATCAGCGCGCAACTACTGGAACGTAGCTGGCTACGCTGGAACCCGGCTTACCATGCGAAGGAGGTCACCGTATGAATACCACGCGTTTAAATCAGGGAATTCCGCTACTGCTAAGCGGCGTAACAAAACGCTACGGCGCCAATACGGTGCTCAATCAGCTAGATTTGCCTGTTCCAGCGGGGCAATTTGTTGCCGTGGTGGGCCGCAGCGGTGGCGGGAAAAGTACCCTGCTGCGTCTGCTGGCCGGTCTGGAATCGCCCACCTCAGGGGAAATGTTCGCCGGCACCGCGCCGCTGGCAGATATTCAGCATGATACGCGAATGATGTTTCAGGACGCACGCCTGCTGCCGTGGAAATCAGTCATTGATAACGTAGGACTGGGCCTTAATGGCCACTGGCAAGATGCAGCCCGGGATGCGCTGACGTCTGTTGGGCTGGAAAATCGGGCGCAGGAATGGCCTGCCGCCCTTTCCGGTGGGCAAAAACAGCGCGTGGCGCTGGCACGGGCACTGATTCATCGTCCCGGATTACTGTTGCTGGATGAACCACTGGGCGCGCTGGATGCGTTAACCCGTCTGGAAATGCAAGATTTGATTGTCTCGCTGTGGCAAAAGCAGGGATTTACCGTACTGCTGGTCACCCATGATGTCAGCGAAGCGGTGGCGATGGCCGATCGCGTGTTGCTGATTGAAGATGGAAAAATTGGTCTGGATTTGACGGTAGATATTCCACGTCCACGCCGACCAGGTTCAGTGCGCCTGGCAGAACTGGAAGCAGAAGTATTGAATCGGGTGATGCAGCGTGGCGAGGCAGAACAGTCAATCCGACTGCATGGATAAACATTCAGGACATTGTAGGCCCGGTAAGCGTTTGAGCCACCGGGCATTTTGCCGGATGGCGGCTTTACCGCCTTCTCCGGCCTACAAAACGACAGGTCAACGTCTCAGGCTAACGCTTTGGTTATCTTCTCGAACAGATCGCCGGACAGATTCTCCAGACCTTTCAGTTGCTCGAGCGCCGCACGCATCTTCGCCTGGCGTTTGGCATCATAACGTTTCAAGCGGATCAGCGGCTCAATCAGACGTGAGGCCACCTGCGGGTTACGGCTGTTCAGCTCGGTCAGCATGTCGACCAGGAACTGATAACCGCTACCGTCTTCCGCATGGAACGCCGCCGGGTTGCTGCCCGCGAAAGCGCCAATCAAAGAACGAATACGGTTCGGGTTGCTCATGCTAAAGGAACGATGCTGCAACAGGTCGCGTACCGTTTCCAGCACGTTGTCCGCCGGGCTGGTGGATTGCAGGATAAACCATTTATCCATCACCAGACCGTCATGATGCCACTTGTCGTCATACGCCTGCATCAGCGCATCGCGACACGGCAACTGCGCCGCTACCGCCGCAGACAGGGCCGCCAGCGCATCAGTCATGTTATTGGCTTCACGGTACTGCTTGCTCACCAGGGTATCTGCCAGATGCGTTTCGCCGAAAGCCAGGAAACGCAGACAAGCATTACGCAGCGTGCGTTTGCCAATATCGCCATGTTCAACGCGGTATTCTGCAAGATGGTTGGCGTTATACACGGCCAGGAACTCATCTGCCAGTTCGGCAGCCAGCGTACGGGTTAACGCCTCGCGCACGTCGGTAATCGCCACTGGATCGATAATCTCAAACAGCTCGGCAATTTCATTCGCCGAAGGCAGCGTCAGGATTTCTGCCGCCAGCGCCGGATCGATTTTCTCATCCAACAAAATGGCACGGAACGCATCAGCCACGTGCACCGGCAGCGACAGCGGTTGCCCTTGCTGATGGCGAGCAACGTTCAGCTTGATATAGGTGGCCAACAGGCTTTGCGCCGCATCCCAACGAGAGAAATCGTTACGCGCGTGACGCATCAGGAAGGTTAACTGCTGATCGCTCCATTTATATTCCAGTTTTACCGGTGCAGAGAATTCGCACAGCAGCGCCGGAACCGGCTGGAAGTAGACGTTATCAAAGACAAAGGTTTGTTCCGCCTGGGTGACGTTGAGCACAGAATTCACCGGATGCCCGCCTTTTTGCAACGGGATCACTTTGCCTTCGTTGTCGTACAACTCAATGGCAAAAGGAATATGCAGCGGCAGTTTTTCTGCCTGATCCGGTGTAGCCGGCGTACGTTGGCTTATCGTCAGCGTGTACTGTTCGGTGGCCGGGTTATAGTCATCACGTACGGTCACAATCGGCGTACCGGACTGACTGTACCAACGGCGGAAATGCGAGAGATCGACGTTAGACGCATCTTCCATCGCCTGCACGAAATCATCACAGGTCGCTGCGCTGCCATCATGGCGCTCAAAATAGAGCTGCATTCCCTTCTGGAAATTCGCTTCACCCAGCAGGGTGTGGATCATCCGGATCACTTCTGCGCCCTTTTCGTACACGGTCAGGGTATAGAAGTTGTTCATCTCAATGACACTATCCGGGCGGATAGGATGCGCCATCGGGCTGGCGTCTTCGGCAAACTGCAGACCGCGCATGGTACGCACGTTGCTGATCCGATTAACGGCACGAGAGCCAAGGTCGGAGCTAAACTCCTGGTCGCGGAACACGGTTAAGCCTTCTTTCAGGCTCAACTGGAACCAGTCGCGGCAGGTCACACGGTTGCCGGTCCAGTTGTGGAAGTATTCGTGGCCGATCACGCGCTCAATATCGAGGTAATCTTTGTCGGTGGCGGTATCGGTACGCGCCAGCACGTATTTGGAGTTAAAGATGTTCAGACCTTTATTCTCCATCGCGCCCATATTAAAGAAGTCCACCGCGACAATCATGTAGATATCGAGGTCATACTCAAGGCCAAAACGCTCTTCATCCCACTTCATAGAATTTTTCAGCGAGGTCATCGCCCACGGTGCGCGATCCAGATTGCCGCGGTCGACGTACAGCTCTAACGCCACTTCTCGCCCGGAACGGGTGGTAAAGGTGTCACTCAGAACATCGAAATCACCGGCTACCAGGGCAAACAGATAGCATGGTTTCGGGAACGGATCCTGCCACTGTACCCAGTGACGACCGTTGTCCAGCTCGCCCTGAGCAATGCGGTTACCGTTAGACAGCAGGAACGGATAGCGGGTTTTATCGGCGATAATTTTAGTGGTAAACCGTGCCAGCACGTCAGGACGGTCGAGATACCAGGTAATATGGCGGAAACCCTCCGCTTCGCACTGCGTGCACAGCGCTTCGCCGGACTGATACAGGCCTTCCAGTGCGGTATTCGTCGCCGGACTGATTTCATTCACGATACGCAGCGTAAAACGTTCCGGCAGGTGGCTGATGACCAGCGCCCCTTCTTCTTCTTTATACTCTGTCCACGGTTCGTCGTTCACGTGGATTGACACCAGGGTCAGATCCTCGCCATTCAGGCGCAGAGGGGCATCAGACGCACCATAACGGACAGCCTGGCTCACGGCAGTGACCACGGTTTTTTCAGCATCCAGGTCAAAGGTCAAATCAATATCAGTAATCTGGTAATCCGGCGCACGGTAGTCGTGGCGGTATTTGGCTTGTGGCTGTTGTGTCATAAAAAACCTTTAGCATCTATGGTAGAGTCTCGGGTTCAGTCTATTCCTGTTGCGTAAATCGCGCTACGCAGAATGTTCATCTTTTCAGGCACAAACACCCTTTTTGCTACATTTATATAACACGAGGCACGAATTGCCCTCGACCAGAAAGTCAGCTTATGGTGTGATCGGGGTTCAATAAATCGCTAAACAGGGTATACTCCAGCGGTTTTCTTAGTTGTTTATTGTACTAAACGCTCCCGTGAGAGGATGCTACTGCGCACCTATGACACAATTCGCTTCTCCTGTTCTGCACTCGCTGCTGGATACAGATGCTTATAAGTTGCATATGCAGCAAGCCGTTTTTCACCACTACTATGATGTACAAGTAGCGGCTGAATTTCGTTGCCGTGGCGATGACCTGCTCGGTATTTATGCCGATTCTATTCGCGAGCAGGTGAATGCTATGCAGCACCTGCAACTGCAGGAGGACGAGTACCAGTGGCTCTCCGGCCTGCCTTTCTTTAAAGCTGATTACCTCAGCTGGCTTCGCGATTTCCGCTATAACCCGCAGCAGGTATGCATCACCAACGATAACGGTAAGCTGAATATTCGTTTAACCGGCCCGTGGCGTGAAGTCATCATGTGGGAAGTCCCGCTGCTGGCAGTGATTAGCGAGCTGGTGCACCGCTACCGTTCGCCAGAAGTTGGGGTGCCGCAGGCGCTGGATGAACTGGAAGGCAAACTAGTCGAATTCTCTGCTTTAACGAAAGATGTCGATATGTCCCGCTTCCATCTGATGGATTTTGGTACGCGCCGTCGTTTTTCTCGTGACGTGCAGCAGGCGATTGTTAAACGTCTCCAGCAAGAGCCATGGTTTGTGGGCACCAGTAACTACGATCTCGCCCGCCGCCTGTCATTAACTCCAATGGGGACTCAGGCACACGAATGGTTCCAGGCTCATCAACAAATTAGCCCTGAACTTGCCACCAGTCAGCGCGTCGCACTTGCCGCCTGGTTGCACGAGTACCCTAATCAACTCGGCATTGCGCTGACCGATTGCATCACCATGGACGCCTTTTTACGCGATTTCGGCGTTGAGTTTGCGACCCGCTATCAGGGTCTGCGCCATGACTCTGGCGATCCGCTGGAATGGGGTGAAAAAGCCATCGCGCATTACGAGAAATTGGGTATCGATCCACTGAGCAAAACGCTGGTGTTCTCCGATAATCTCGATTTGAAGAAAGCAATCGAACTGTATTGCCACTTCTCTTCTCGCGTGCAGCTGAGTTTTGGGATTGGCACGCGCTTAACCTGCAATATTCCTCAGGTCAAGCCGCTGAATATCGTTATCAAGCTGGTCGAATGCAACGGCAAACCGGTGGCGAAGTTGTCCGACAGCCCGGGTAAAACCATTTGCCATGATAAAGCGTTTGTCCGCGCGCTGCGCAAAGCCTTCGATCTTCCGCATATCAAAAAAGCCAGTTAATCTCTCCAGGGAGTCGTTTCGACTCCCTTTTCGCGTTTATTTCCGAAATCTTTCACTCCAGCTACGAATTCTGCTTGTCTGATTGCAGATGCCAGGTAACATAGGTATCCCCCCCATTTACGGGTGGACATGTGTTTATATATCCGACTATTAACAGAGAGACTATTATGAGCGTAGTGCCTGTAGCCGACGTACTCCAGGGCCGCGTAGCCGTTGACAGCGAAGTCACCGTGCGCGGATGGGTGCGTACCCGCCGAGATTCAAAAGCTGGCATCTCCTTCCTCGCCGTTTATGACGGTTCCTGCTTTGATCCTGTACAGGCCGTCATCAATAATTCTCTGCCCAATTACAATCAAGACGTATTACGTCTGACGACGGGCTGCTCGGTTATCGTAACGGGTAAAGTCGTTGCGTCTCCAGGACAGGGACAGAACTTTGAAATCCAGGCAACCGAAGTTGAAGTGACCGGCTGGGTTGACGATCCTGATACCTACCCAATGGCCGCTAAACGTCACAGCATTGAGTACCTGCGTGAAGTGGCGCATATGCGTCCGCGCACCAACATGATTGGTGCAGTCGCGCGCGTTCGTCATACGCTGGCGCAAGCGCTGCATCGCTTCTTCCACGAGCAGGGTTTCTTCTGGGTATCCACTCCGCTGATCACCGCTTCCGATACCGAAGGCGCCGGTGAAATGTTCCGCGTTTCAACGCTGGATCTGGAAAACCTGCCGCGTAACGATCAGGGTAAAGTCGATTTCGATAAAGACTTCTTTGGTAAAGAAGCGTTCCTGACCGTTTCAGGTCAGCTGAACGGCGAAACCTACGCCTGTGCCCTGTCCAAAATCTATACCTTTGGACCGACCTTCCGTGCAGAAAACTCCAATACCAGCCGCCACCTGGCTGAGTTCTGGATGCTGGAGCCGGAAGTTGCGTTTGCCGATCTGAACGATGTTGCGGGTCTGGCTGAAGCCATGCTGAAGTACGCGTTCAAAGCCGTACTGAATGAGCGTGCAGATGACATGAAATTCTTCGCTGAACGTGTCGACAAAGACGCGATTTCACGCCTGGAGCGTTTCATTGAGGCTGACTTCGCGCAGGTGGATTACACCGACGCGGTAAGCATTCTGGAAAACTGCGGTAAAAAGTTCGAGAACCCGGTTTACTGGGGCGTGGACCTGTCTTCCGAGCATGAACGTTACCTCGCGGAAGAGCACTTTAAAGCGCCGGTAGTGGTTAAAAATTACCCGAAAGACATTAAAGCGTTTTATATGCGCCTTAACGAAGACGGTAAAACCGTCGCGGCAATGGACGTACTTGCTCCAGGAATCGGTGAGATCATCGGTGGTTCCCAGCGTGAAGAACGTCTGGACGTGCTGGATGCGCGTATGCTGGAGATGGGGCTGAACAAAGAAGATTACTGGTGGTATCGCGATCTGCGCCGCTACGGCACCGTTCCGCATTCTGGTTTCGGTCTGGGCTTTGAACGTCTGATAGCCTACGTTACTGGCGTACAAAACGTGCGTGATGTTATTCCGTTCCCGCGTACACCGCGTAACGCCAGCTTCTGATCCTGAATGATTCTGCCAAAGGCCAGCATTGCTGGCCTTTTTTATATCCATCGCCCATACACCGTTTTTTCACTTAAGACAGACTCGCCATTCTCCCTGAATACAACCTCTTACTCCATTTGTCCTGTTACGTAATGTTTCTCTGCAATACATATGAACAAAAAATAATCAGCCCTTTTATTGTGGATTAGCATTTCCTGATTAAATAGACCATTTTTTAACCACTCGCATGGCATTCTGGATGGCTAAAAATAGTCAACTGTAAAAATCGAACTTTACATTATTCGCACAGAAAAACGCCGTTATGATAATTAAATATAAGAAAATCATATAAATAGAAATGAAAGTGCTGTTTTTTAGCGCGGAGACAACTGAAGTTTGAAGTTGTTCACAAAGTTGCATAAAAATAACATTTGGTTACACATTTTTTCTTTTTGAAACCAAATCTTTATCTTTGTAGCACTTTGACGGTAGCGAAACGGTTGTTTGAATGGAAAGATGCCTGTCAGACACATAAAGACACCAAACTCTCATCAATAGTTCCGTAAATTTTGATTGACGGAATTTATTGGCGGCAGTGGCAGGTGTCATATAAAAACCGATGAGGGTAATAAATAATGATGAAGCGCAATATTCTGGCAGTGGTTATCCCTGCTCTGCTGGTAGCCGGGGCAGCTAACGCTGCAGAAGTTTATAACAAAGATGGCAACAAGCTGGATCTGTACGGTAAAACCGTGGGTCTGCACTATTTTACTGACAACGCTGGTGACGATGGCGATCAGACTTATGCTCGTCTTGGTTTCAAAGGGGAAACTCAGATTAATGCCGATCTGACTGGTTACGGTCAGTGGGAATACAACTTTGCCGGTAACAATTCTGAAGGCGGCAGTGACGCTCAGAACGGCAACAAAACCCGTCTGGCCTTTGCGGGTCTGAAATATGGCGACGCAGGTTCTTTCGATTACGGTCGTAACTACGGTATCGTTTACGATGCACTGGGCTAC
>NZ_SZWV01000068.1:217010-259945 GCF_005280945.1 Citrobacter sp. wls718 | reverse complement strand
CGATATGCTGCCAGAATTTGGTGGTGATACTGCATACAGCGACAACTTCTTCGTAGGTCGTGTTGGTGGCGTTGCAACCTACCGTAACTCCAACTTCTTCGGTCTGGTTGACGGCCTGAACTTTGGTGTTCAGTATCTGGGCAAAAACGAGCGTGACGGTAACACCAGCCGCTCTAACGGCGACGGTGTGGGCGGTTCTGTAAGCTACGAAATGGATGGCTTCGGTATCGTCGGTGCTTACGGCGCAGCTGACCGCACCAACGCGCAGGAAAACTCTGCCTACGCTAACGGCGGTAAAAAAGCTGAGCAGTGGGCGACCGGTCTGAAATATGACGCCAACAACATCTATCTGGCAGCAAACTACGGTGAAACCCGTAACGCTACCCGTTTCACCAACGGCATCAACAACGTGAGCGGTTTTGCTAACAAAACTCAAGACTTCTTTGTTGTCGCTCAGTACCAGTTCGATTTCGGCCTGCGTCCGTCCATCTCCTACAACAAATCTAAAGCGAAAGACGTAGAAGGTATCGGCAACGAAGATCTGGTGGACTACATCGAAGTAGGCGCAACCTACTACTTCAACAAAAACATGTCCACCTATGTTGACTACAAGATCAACCAGATCGATTCTGACAACAAACTGGGCGTGAACTCTGACGACATCGTGGCACTCGGTATCGTTTACCAGTTCTAATAGCAGACCTCTTTGCTAAATGCCTAAAAAACAGGACTTCGGTCCTGTTTTTTTATGTCCATCAGCGGATTCTTGCGTCTTCAAAAAACACTCTATCTTTTCGTCACTAACGGTTGGCATTTTGTAAATCTACCGTTAACCTGATAGCGGACTTCCCTTCTGTAACCACAATGGAACCTCGTCATGTTTGAGAACATTACCGCCGCTCCCGCCGACCCAATTTTGGGCCTGGCTGATTTGTTTCGTGTCGATGACCGCCCAGGGAAAATCAACCTCGGGATCGGTGTATATAAAGATGAGACAGGCAAAACGCCGGTGCTGACCAGCGTGAAAAAAGCCGAGCAATATATACTGGAAAATGAAACCACCAAAAACTACCTTGGCATTGACGGTATTCCGGAATTTGGTCGCTGCACTCAGGAATTACTGTTTGGTAAAGGTCACGCACTGATTAACGACAAACGCGCACGTACCGCGCAAACCCCTGGTGGTACCGGTGCATTGCGTGTGGCGGCTGATTTCCTGGCAAAAAATACCTCAACGCAGCGCGTATGGGTAAGTAACCCAAGCTGGCCGAACCATAAAAGCGTCTTTAACTCCGCCGGTCTGGAAGTTCGTGAGTACAATTATTACGACGCGGCCAGCCATTCATTAGACTTTGATGCGCTACTAGCAAGCCTCAGTGAAGCACAGGCAGGTGACGTGGTACTGTTCCACGGTTGCTGCCATAACCCTACCGGTATTGACCCTACGCTGGAGCAGTGGCAAACGCTGGCACAGCTGTCGGTAGAAAAAGGCTGGTTACCACTGTTCGACTTCGCTTATCAGGGCTTTGCTCGTGGTCTGGAAGAAGATGCCGAAGGCCTGCGTGCATTCGCCGCGCTGCACAAAGAGCTTATTGTCGCCAGCTCTTACTCCAAGAACTTTGGCCTGTACAATGAGCGCGTGGGTGCCTGTACGCTGATTGCTGCCGATGCCGACACCGTTGACCGTGCGTTCAGCCAGATGAAGTCCGTCATTCGTGCCAACTATTCCAACCCACCGGCCCACGGTGCATCGGTTGTCGCCACCATTCTGAGCAATGATGCCCTGCGTGCAATCTGGGAGCAGGAACTGACCGACATGCGTCAGCGCATTCAGCGTATGCGTCTGCTGTTTGTGAATACATTGCAGGAGAAAGGGGCGAACCGTGACTTCAGCTTTATCATCAAACAGAACGGCATGTTCTCCTTCAGCGGTCTGACGAAAGAACAGGTTCTGCGTCTGCGTGAGGAGTTTGGCGTTTACGCTGTCGCTTCCGGGCGCGTGAACGTCGCGGGTATGACGCCTGACAACATGGCGCCGCTGTGCGAAGCGATTGTTGCCGTGCTGTAAGCTCACCTGAAAAGAGAAAGCCCGCATATTCGTGCGGGCTTTTTTTTGCCGGATGGCGGCTAGCGCCTTATCCGGCCTACGGACTGGATTTACCAGACCGGCATTTCATCCTGCAGGAACGGATTGTGCTGGCGTTCATTCCCCAGCGTTGAAAGCGGACCGTGACCAGGAATAAACGTCACATCATCGCCCAAGGGTAATAACTTGCGTTTAATCGAGTCGATCAGCTGGCTGTGATCCCCGCGCGGGAAGTCGCTGCGTCCGACTCCACCTTTGAAAATCACATCGCCTGAAATCAGCAGCTTTGACTGTTCATCAAAGAAGACCACGTGCCCCGGCGTGTGGCCCGGACAATGCAACACCTGTAACGTCACGTTGCCAACGCTGATGCGATCGCCTTCGTTTAGCCAGCGATCGGGCGTTAACGGCTCGCAATCACCCAAGCCAAACATGCGGCTCTGCGAAGGCAGTCCCTGTAGCCAGAACTCATCTTCTTTTTCCGGACCGATAACCGGTACACCATAATGTTGCGCCAGTTCAGACGCCGCGCCCACGTGGTCAAGATGACCATGTGTGAGCAGGATCTGCATAAGCGTCAGACCGCTGGCATCCACTTCCTGTTTGATTTTCTCGGCATCGCCGCCGGGATCGACCAACGCGGCAAGACGCGTTTGTTCACACCAGATCAGCGAGCAGTTCTGAGCGAATGCAGTGACCGGAATAATACGATAGTTCATACAGCTCCTGTTTCATTAAGCGACGGCTCACCAGTGCCGTGCAGGCCCGGTGTCAATATGCACAAAGTTACTGCGTGGGTAGTATCCTACACCACCTGCGCGCATAGATAACGCAGCTTTGCGAATATTACTTAATGCAACGCCTTCAATGTGGAAATCCATGGCCTGCCCTTTGGTGTGGTAACTTTTCTTTGCCACACCGCGGCTGCGCGCGCGTAATTCGTTGTTGGTATCGACAGAACGATAGCCGGAGATCAGCTGTACGGGTTTACGCGTGCCGAGGAGGCCTTGCAGACGGAAGAGTTGATCGAACAATCCCGGATCGATGGACTTGACTTTATTCGCGCGAAAATCACGGAAAAAGTGGTTAAGTTTTGCTCTTTCGTCCTGAATATAGCCCCTGCCATCAAAAAACTCAGCTTTAATTGACTCACCGGTATGCAGGTTATTCAGAGTCAATATACGCGGACGTGGGGTGGAGAGTGTAGCAAACGCAGGCGTGGGCAGGATGGCGGCGCCGAGGGCAACGCCACCAAGCGCCAGCAGTTTGCGGCGATTAGCGTCAAATTTGTCCATGGTATTAAGGTCTACAAGGTCAATGTTATCGTATGTATGCTCTAGCGCACGCGGGAAACCTTACCGGGCTAACTAGTCTGCGTCAAGGCTCCCAACCCCAGGAAATACGGGGCCTGTAGCCATTTCACCCCGTTTCCAACATAACTTACGACAATCATTTTCCTCGAACTGCTTCATTTATCTGATTAATTGTTCCACTTTTGACACAATTTGTGCACTGGATCGCGCAGTAAGATCGTAATTGTAAATATCTGTACGATATTGCGTACGCCCATCGGGTCCAACAAATGCGGTCAGATAGTAAAGATTAACCGGAATATTTTGGCGAATATTCACGTAGCGCGTATCCCCTTGTTTCAAGGCATCCGAGATCCGCGAATCATTCCAGCCCGCATCCTGTAGCAGCATATTCGCCAGTTCCGAGGCCTTATTCACGCGCACACAACCAGAGCTAAGCGCCCGCGTATCTTTCTGGAACAAATTATGATTCGGCGTATCGTGCAGATAAATAGCGTCTGAACTCGGCATATTGAATTTATAACGTCCCAACGAGTTGCGCGCACCCGGCGCTTGCTGGAAGCGGAACGGCAGATTTGACGGCGTAATCGTCGCCCAGTCCACCTGCCACGGATCGATAGTTTCTTTACTGTTCCAGCCACGCATCACGGTATACCCGTGACGTTCGAGATAGCCCGGATCGTTCCATACCTTAGGCAAAATGTCTTTGCGCGCCAGCGTCGGCGGAACGTTCCACGGTGGGTTTACGACGACGTTATTCAGCGCGCTGCTCATCATCGGCGTTTTACGGTCAGGACGTCCCACAATAACCCGTGAATCCAGCACCTGATTACCGTTTTGATAATAGACCAGCGAGTAAGCCGGAATATTAACCATAATCCCGGTAGACATCTCACCCGGCAGCAGGCGTAAACGCTGGATATTCAGTGCCAGCACACCCGCGCGCTGCGCGGGCGTCACGTTCAGCCAGTCACGCGTTGCCGGACCAATTGCACCATCGGCCCCCAATCCCTGCCATGTCTGAAAACGCTTTACCGCCGCAACCAGTTCACTGTCGTAAGCACTACGCCCTTCTCGGGCAGATGTACTGACTGTCGCATCCAGCATGCCGGTGCGCTGCAAAATTTCGCGCAGGGCCGGAATATCATTACTCCATTCACCTGGGCGCAGCGTGGCTGTGCTGGTTAACTGTGGCCACGGACGTGAATCGCCCACCAGCTTCAGCAGCGATTCATGCATCGCCGCGTACTGCGGGTGCTGCGGCGTCAGACTGGCTATAAAGGGGGTTAACTGGCCGTTATCCAATGCCACCTGCCATTGATTAATCACTGAAATGGGCGGCGTAGTCAGCGCGTAAGGCTTGTCGCTGTAGAGCCAGCGATTACCTTTGACCGGGATATTGGCAATAAAGTGAAGGTAGCCCATCATCGCGTCAGAAAGAACGGCATCCCGCGCCAGGCCCGTTACGCCTGGGTCGGTCAATAAAGCCACCCAATTAGTGAACTGCGGCTGAAAACCGGCAATCGCCACCTCGGCGAGCTGTTGCTGAAAGGCTTTGACCGCATCGCGATTTTCCCACATCGGTTTCATATCGCGGGCGGCGTACAGCAACTCCAGTTGGCTCATGTAAACCGGCGTATAACCTACTGGAAGTTGAGAACGTAATTCTGCGCGGGCATTATCCACAGACGCGCCATCCGGCAGCGCCTGAATACCCGCCATCACGGCTGTGGCTAAAGATTGTCCCTGCGGCTGCGATAACGCGGTTGGCTGCTCGCTGACGGTCGCTGAGCTGTCGCCAGGGATCATTTCAGGCTCATCGGCCTGCGCATTGAACAGCGGAGCGAATGTTACGGCCAGGCACAAACTGATTGCCGACAGCCGACGACCACACATTTTATTAAGCAACATCCCTTGCCCCCTGTTTTCTTTATCATACTTAAATAGCCAGGCCGTCTGTATTCTCCCGATTATCTCGGGGCGGGCCTGTAAAACGCCAATACGCTCTGAAGTATGACGAGCAAGCCCGGTGACGCGTAGGGCTTATCTTCAGTATATAAACATCAAATCGTTTTTGCCTAACCTAATGTAAAGAAATATAAAGAAATTACACCAGGCATTGAGTCCTTTTCAGAAAAGAAGAAGGCGGCCCTTTAGCCGCCTTCCTGACTTAACTTGCCTGCGATGAGGCATCTTCCGTTCCGGGCAGCGGTTCAGGAAGCTGCGGTGCAAACCCGCGCAGACCCACTACATGAACGTGCTCAGTATTCTGGAAGACCTTACGCACCAGTTTATAGGTGGTGCCTTTCTCCGGGCTGATGTTCTCCGGCGCGGCGATAATAAGCTGCATCTGCAAACGCTCGCACAGTTCAAACAGGGTCGCGATAGAGCGTGCATCCAGTCGTGCGGCCTCATCAAGGAACAGCAGACGACACGGGGAAATATCTTTCCCACGCAGTCTACGTCCTTCATCTTCCCAGCTTTGTACCACCATCACCAGAATCGACATCCCGGTACCGATCGCTTCACCCGTTGACAGCGCACCGGACTCAGCACGCAGCCAGCCGTCTGAACCACGGTTAACTTCAACTTCCATTTCCAGATAGTTGCGGTAGTCCAGTAGCTCTTCACCAATGGTTTGCGGCGTGCGCTGCCCCATGTCAATCTGCGGATTCAGACGCTGATACAGCTTCGCCAGCGCTTCCGAGAAGGTCAGGCGGTTACTGTTAAACAGATCCTGGTGCTGCTCGTGCTGCTCGAACAGGACATCCAGCAACGTGGCGTGGGTTTCACGCACGTTAACGTTCAGACGAACGCTGTTAACCTGACCGAAGGAGACGTTTTGCAGACCCTGGTTCAGCATACGAATACGGTTTTGCTCGCGCTGGATAGTCTTACGGATGATGTTCGCCACGCTGCGGGAGCTGATCGCCAGCTTCTGTTCACGCGAGGTTAACTCTTCCGTCAGGCGGCTAAGCTCAATTTCCATTTGCTCGATGGCTTCCACCGGATCGTCGGTGCGGATAATATCCTGACGAATACGTTCGCGCAGATGCTGGTAGACCGCCACGAAGAACTGGATTTTGCGTTCCGGACGCTTCGGATCTTCGGACATGCGCAGTACGTCACGCAGGTGTTCGTTATCCGCCACCGCCAGACGTAGCGCACCTAACGCCTTATCCGACATTGAACGTAATTCATCCCCGGAAAGATAAGCCAGCTCGCGACGGTGCAGACGACGTTCAACGCCATTGTCTTTCACCATGCGCATCACGGCGCACCATCCGGCTTTCGCCATGACCACCTGCTCACGCATTTCAAAATAATCACGTTCCAGCTTACGCAGCCTGCGGGTCAGGTTATCCATTTCCGCTTCGCAGAAAGTCAGTGCTTTTTCCAGTTGGTTACGGCGCGCACGGTTGTTGCTGAGCTGCGCGTGCAGCTCATCACGACGGATACGCGCTCGTTCTTCCGCTCCGCTGTCGGCGCGAACGCCAATATCCTGCAACTCGCGCTGTAAATCGTTGAGCAGCTCTTTTTTGGTGTCATACGAACTTTTCAGCGACGCCATTACCTGGCTGTACTGACTTAGCTGTGCAGCATGACTGCGCAAGGCTTCACGAGCACGGGTACGTTCAGCTTCTGCGTGCTCCAGACGTTCACGTAGCTTCTCGTTCAGATCGCTGTTACCGCTGAGCATATCTGCCGAGTCGGAATAGCTAAAGTGCGCGCGGCGCTGGACGACTTCAGTCAGCGCAAACGCCTGCTGACGCGCGTCACGCTGCATTTGCTGCGAGTATGCGTAGTCTTCTTTTAACTGTTCAAACTGCTCGGGGTCATTTTGCAGAACCGAAACCATCGGCTCCAGTTTGGCAAGCTGATTACCATGCTGCTGAACGAAACGCGCGGCCTCCTGGGCTTCATCCAGACGTTCGCGGATTTCGTCTACGCGGTCAGCTAAGGTGTCGTCGGCCAGCAGATTCAAACGCGGCAACAGGCGGTTAAGGGCTGAGACGCCCTCTTTCGCCTGTTCAAACTGCATGCGTTGCTGCTGGTTATCATTTTCATGATTGGTCAGCGCACGCTCCAGCTCAACACGGCGGCTGTTCAGTTGGCGAATTTCCGCCTCGGGATCGGATTCAAACGCCACCGATAGATGGCTGCCGATGAAGCGGCTAAACGCCTGGTGCAGACGTTGCGTTTTCTGGACGTCAAAAGAGAGCGTGGCGAAGCGTTCGGACAGCCCTTCACGTTCGGCATGCAGGGTTTCTATGCGACTTTCCCGCGCGGCGCGACCAAAAATCGGTACCGTCGGGAAGCGGGAATAACGCCACTGACGCTCGGCGGTTTTCACCACCACTGCGCCTTCCAGTTCATCCACGCTGAAGACGCTGTCATCAAACGACTGCGGGTCCCCTTCGATGAAATAGAGATCTTCCGGGCAATCCGTCAGTCCAGACAGCTGTTCGGTGACCAGTGACAGATCCGGGACCACGATGGCATGGCGCGACGGGCCATACAGCGCGGAGAAGTACGGGGCATCTTCAAGGCTGACGTCATCGTAGATTTCTGACAGCAGCACGCCACCAAAACGTTCGGCCAGTGCGTTGAGGCGCTGATCTTCTGCGCCCCCCGGCTGACTTAAGCGTTCTATCTCTTCATCTACCGCGTTTTTACGTGCACCGACTTCATCACGCTCAACAATGGCTTCGCGTTCGCGCTCCAGCAGTTGTTGCAGATATTCGGTGACCTCCTGGCTGGAGGTAAACTCTTCACCGCACTGCTCGCTGAGCTGGTTGAGGCTATTTTGCGCCGCCAGCCAGACAGGGGCACGCTGCATTAAATGCTGAATGCGGGATTGCAGCTGTTCCTGCTCCTGACGCAGAGTCATACGCTGTTCGCTGGCAGACGACACGCTATCAGACAAGGACGCGATGCGGGCTTCCAGCTCCTGGTGCAGGGCTTCCAGCTCGTCGATGTCGAAGTGTTTACCCTGACGCTTACAGAATTCAGCCAGCAAACGCTCGGCCTCCTGCTGTTCGCGCAGACGCTGTTCCAGCTCGCTCAGCCGCATGCGCAGCGGTTGAACCTGCTCCGCCAGATGCCGTTGCTCAACGCCTTCTCGCAGCAGTTCACGCGCCACGCTCCAGGCTTCGCCGCGCGCCAGCGGGCCGTTTATCGCCGCCACCAGCTGATAGGCTTGTTCGAACTGGCCGTGCGCGGTTTGCGCCACGCTCATTTTTTGTTCGAGCGTCAGTAGTTTTTCCGTGGCTTCCTGCTCTTTCGCCTGGAAGGTTTCCAGCCACTCCGCTGCGGAGTCTGGCGTCAGATCCGGTAAATGACAGATCTCTTTGGCCCGGCTCAGTGCCTGAATCGCCTGAGTATACTGAATCGCACGCGTTTGCTGGACGTCAAGCGCCTGCTGATAATCGGCAAGCTGGTTTTTCAGCTCATCCACTTCCAGCTCGGCGGCTTCCGCCCGCGCTTCGTTGTCTTCCTGGCGATCGGCGGCTTCCGCCACCACTTCATTTTGTTCTTCGAGACGGATCTGTAACTCTTCGAGATCCGCTTCATAACGTTCAATTTTTTCCTGCTGACGCAGCGCGGTTTGCACCAGATTCAGGTGATCGCTGGCCGCCTGATAATCGGCTTCAAGGTCGCCTTCGGCGCCATTATGCTCGCCCAGCTCACGCGCCATATCCACGTGCTTATACTGCTCTGCCGCCAGTTGTTTACGTGACGTGTGCAGCTCACGACGATATTCCAGCGCTTTATCCAGGTGAATACGACGTTCGTTGGCATGGCGCATATAGTCCGCCGCCACGTAGTTGGTCGCTTCGCTGATCAGGTGCTTAAACAGGTCGCGGTCAGACTGGGTCACGCGTATGGCTTCCAGCGTCATGCGGTTTTCACGCAGCGCGGCTTCCATATCCTGGAACGCTTTACGCACCCCGCCGTTTTCCGGCAGCAGGTAGTCACGAAGCGAACGGGTGATGGCGCTGGAAATCCCGCCATAAAGCGAGGCTTCAATCAGACGATAGAATTTGCTTCGATCGGAAGCGGAACGCAGACGACGAGCGATGATGCCCAAATCGAACATCAGCGAGTGATAATCCGTTATCGAGTTGAATTGCTTAAACTGGACGCCTTCCATCTCCTCAAGCTTATCTTTCAGCTCTGCAAGAGACAGGACGCGCGCCTGACGCTCGTTCAACGTTTCTGTGACCAGTTCGGTTGGCTGTACCGACATCGGCAGCCCCTGAATGGCGAACGGTTTGATATCCACTTTACGATCGCGCCCGGCGACCTGTTGCAAGCGCACGCCAACCACTACGCGTTGATGACGCGAATTCAGGACGTCGAGCATCGAGTAACAGACACCCGCTTTGAGCTTACCGTGCAGGCCTTTATCGCGCGATCCGCTGGTCGCACCGGCTTCGGTGGTATTACGGAAATGCAGTAAGGTTAAGTCCGGAATCAGTGCCGTAACAAATGCCGCCATAGTGGTGGATTTACCGGCACCGTTTCCGCCGGACAACGTGGTAACCAG
Source organism: Citrobacter sp. wls718 (assembly GCF_005280945.1). Lineage (NCBI taxonomy): Bacteria > Pseudomonadati > Pseudomonadota > Gammaproteobacteria > Enterobacterales > Enterobacteriaceae > Citrobacter > Citrobacter sp. wls718. The sequence continues at coordinate 249,996 of NZ_SZWV01000068.1, read as the reverse complement.
TTCATCCAGGTCAAACGTGCGGGCAAAAAAACCATTCCAGTTGATCAGCGTTAGTAAGCGAAATTTACCGCGTTCAATCATTATTCTTCCTCTCCACTGTCCGGCTGATTCTCTTCTGGCTCATCGTTGAGTTGCAGATTATTCTCGACCGACATCGCCTCACCATCACGAATTAAACGACGCTGCGCTTCGCGTGGATCGTCACCGCTGCGCACATCCGCGCCAAAGCGGAACACCGATTCCGTAATGCGGAATTTGCTACTGTCATGGCCCATAAACCACACCATGCCTAAGCGGCGCAGGCGGTTTAATGAAGAACGTACTTTTTCCTGCAGCTTCTGACGGTCAACGTCCGAGCCGGTGGAGCGGTTATTCACCAGCCTGAGCAATTTAGCTTCGTCCGCCAACGTCAGCAGTTCGTCGTACAGTTCTTGCTGGGTAAAAATCCCTTCATTGGCCAGACGTTCCGGGCTGAGATAGAGATAGCAAAGAATTTTACCAACCATCATGTCCAGTTCAGACAATACTGAGCGCGGAATAAGCGTGGTCGAGCGCGGACGAAGGTAGAAAAAACCCTCCGGGGCGCGAATGAGCTCCACGTTATAGCGGCTGTAAAATTCTTCAAAATATTCCTGAAAGTCCATCAGGAAGGCATGATTGTCCAGCTCATCCAGCCCGATATGTCGACCCGAACGTAATGCGCTGTCCAGCGCCGGAAATAACGGATTCGCCAGCGCCTGCGCCAGCTTAACCGGCATCACTTTTTCAATATTTGTCAATGACATGCGCCTGTACCTTGGCTCCGTAATCATTAATCGGCTGCCATTTGGCTGGCAGTCCGGTGAAATCTGCTTGCGCTACGCCAAGGCGTACCGCCTGATCGATAACAATACGCGCAACGTCGAAGTGACGCGCGCGCGGATATTGCGCCAGATACTCGCGCACTACCAAACCGAGATCCAGTGGCGTTTGTCTGGATTTATAGATAGCCAACTGTTCTTCGATGATCGCTGCCAGCTGTTCACGGATCTCGTTAAATTCTTCATACTCCAGGTCCGGCGGCAGTTCCCCGGTGACCTCTTCATCACGCAACACCATCTCTTCGTCACGCATGTCCAGCAGACGATCGGCATTGGCATAGGTCAACGCCCACGGATCGTCAAAGTAAGTCTGGACAGACTGGCGCAAACGCTGAGCAAAGACGCGGTTTTTATCCATATCAATCGCGGTACGGATGAATTTATGCACGTGGCGATCGTAGCCGATCCACAGATCGATGGATTGCTGACCCCAGCTTATAATACGGTCAAGCTTGCTCTGTAAGTCGAACACCAGACGGTCAACGAAATGCAGATCGTCATGGGTCATGGTGGAGTCCTGAATACGCAGCAGGTTAGCCTGTAGCTTATCCCCCGCTGCTTCCAGCGTGTCCTGCAGTTCACGCAGCGTGCCGGAGGTTTCAGACAGCAGCATTTCGCAGCTGGAAATCGCCGCCCGCCAGTCTTTATTCAGCAATTGGGCAATGTCGTCTTTCACCTGCTGCTGCTGCTCATCCATAATGCGCTGCGTCAGGTCGATGCTGTCGAAGATTTCCGCCACCGAATATTTCAGCGGTGCGTACACATTGCGGTGCCAGTGGAACTCATCGCCGCCTTCTTCGGCCGCATCTGCCGCGCGCTTCAGTTCCCCAGCCACAATTGAGAGCTGCATGGAAAGGCGCAGCGTCGAGAACTCACGCTGGCGGATGTAATAATCGGTGATGCCAATCCCCAATGGCGTCAGACGATAAATGGCGTTTCCTTCCGCCTGCTCGCTGGTAAAGCGGTTCAGCAGACGTTGACGCACCATATCGTTTATCGCGTTGTTGGCGCGCACGCCGATGGTTTCGCTGGTTTGCTCAAACGCATCACTGACATGGCGGAATGCATCCACCAGTTCGCCTTCACTCATCTCACCGTCAAGTCGCTCACCGTTCAGCGTAGCCACAGCCAGCAGAAAAGAAAGTCTGTCTACCGGCAGAGAGATGGAAAAGTCATTTTTTCTGGCCCAGGCAACCAGTTCGGGGACTGTCTGGGAAAATTCACTCATAGGTTATCCTTGCATCTGCGGTTTGCGCGCGGTGACATGAATATAACGCCCAAGGCTGATAAACGGCTCCTGGCGACAATAGCGCGTTTCTATTTCTGTTAAAGCGTCAAAACAGTCATGCTGTTTTTGTTTATCACGCAGATAATCATGAAACACCCTCACGCCCGTTTTACCGGTTATCTCCCAGCCGATCTCCTCCAGCCAGCCATAGACTTGCTGAGGGTCGCGCGGGAAATCGGGAGACAACGTGCGCCGTTTCTTTTTATACATTCCCTGCTGTACATAGCCGAAATTACCGACCAACACATTACGCATCAACAGACCGTTTGCATTGTAGAACATCAGCGATAAAGCACCGCCCGGGCGTAACATCGACCACAGTGTTTTTAAGACCGCTTGCGGGTCAGCCACCCATTCCAGCACAGCATGAAACAATATCAGATCAACCTGAGAATCCAAATGCTGCGGAATGTCCTGAGCGGCACAATGTATAAAATGCATGTTGTCGCTCACACCTTGCTCTTCTGCCGCCCGTTGCGCTCGCGCCACCATTTCAGCAGAAAGATCGCACAAGGTGACGTGATGGCCCCGCTGCGCCATCAGAATGGCTGTCTGCCCTTCTCCGCCACCCGCATCAAGCACACGCAACGTTTGGCCCGCGTAGTCGGCAAGCAGCGTGTCCAGATCCTGCCAGAGGATCGTCTGACGAAGCTGACCTTTGGTGGTACCGTAAATGTTACGGGAAAACTTCTCGGCAATATCATCAAAATTGCGATCCCGCATCGCGCGCTCCACATGCTGGCTTAAGGGTGACTAAGTAAAACCGCTATTTTGTCACACCCACGCCGAGAATGAACCTTTCTGGTGTAATATCCCTGCTGATCTTCTGCTGTATGGTTAAAAAAGGAACCAAAAAGGATGCTTTTTACACTGAAGAAAGTGATTGGCGGTATGATGCTGCCGCTTCCGTTGATGCTGCTGGTGATGGGGATAGGGCTGGCGCTAGTGTGGTTTAGTCGCTTTCAGAAAACAGGGAAAGTGTGTATTAGCCTTAGCTGGCTGGCACTTTTGCTGCTCAGCTTGCAGCCCGTCGCCGATAGTCTGCTAAAACCGATTGAGGATACCTATCCCACCTGGCAGGATACGCAGAAAGTCGAGTTTGTTGTGGTACTGGGCGGAGGTTATACGTGGAACCCGCAATGGGCGCCGAGTTCAAATCTTATCAATAATAGCCTTCCGCGCCTCAATGAAGGTCTGCGCCTGTGGCGAGCCAATCCGGGATCGAAACTTATCTTTACTGGTGCTGCAGCTAAGACCAATCCCGTCAGCACTGCTGAAGTTGGTGCCCGAGTGGCGCAATCACTGGGGGTTCCCCGCAGTGAGATAATTACCCTGGATGAACCTAAAGATACCGAAGAAGAAGCCGCCGCAGTGAAAAAAACAATCGGTGACGCGCCATTCCTGCTGGTGACCTCCGCATCACATTTACCGCGCGCGATGATCTTCTTCCAGCAGGCCGGACTGCATCCGCTACCAGCACCCGCTAATCAACTGGCGATAGACTCTCCGCTGAACCCGTGGGAGCGCGCCATTCCGTCCCCCGTCTGGCTGATGCACAGCGATCGCGTCGGCTACGAAACGCTGGGAAGGATCTGGCAGTGGTTGAAGGGCTCATCAGGCGAGCCAGGGCAACAGTGATTTGGTTGCCAGATCAAAGTTAGACCGACTGAAACGCCCGGTATTGACCAACTGGGCGACTTCATCCCACAACACATACAGCCAGCGTCGCCAGATGAACGACTCCGCCACGGGCGCGCGTTGCAGATATTGCCACAACAGGCTTTCCGCCAGCGCATTATCCATCAGCCGGAACAGCTCAAACTCTCTTGGCGCCCAGAGCATTAATCCCGGCCCGACCATTGCCAGGAGCTGATCGCTACGGGCATCTTTGAGCATACTGCGCAAACTGAAATTGCCGTGGATCAGAACGCAGTTATCGTTAAAACCTTCGAACAGGCTGGGCAGGCACTCTCGGGTACGAAACAAAATCCGTTTGTCCTGCATCGTTAACCCGGTATTGCTGAACTGGTTGAGGGTGCTCCACAACACCTCCACACGTTGACGATACCAGGATGGCCAGAAATTTTCCTGGGTATTATCCACCTCACCAACACATCCGCGACTGTCCTGGCGATGCCATGACAGCATGCCTTCTACAATCTGATCTTTTAAATGTTCCCAACGCTCGGGCGTTCTGGCAGGTGCTTCCACCGGCACGCCGCGTAAGCGCTCAAGTAGCAGCACGTCCGGGCCAGGATGTTCCTCGTGCGTCAGGACACCATAAATGACCGGCATACGTACCGTACCACTGCGCGCCAGCATGGACGTTTTCCATGCCAGTTGCTGTGCCATACCCGGCGTAGTGAAACTTCTCGCCATCAGCGGCATCGGGTTTCCCTGGCTGTCATACAATGCCCACAGCGCTGTATCCGCTTTTTCATTCACGCATTCTATACGACTGAGTTTTTCACCCAGTAAATGACTGAGTTCGGCACGCAACTGTTCCATTTCAGATGGCCCTCATAAATGCGACTGCTTTCATAATGAGCGTCGTGCAGACGGATGTCACCCGGATGAGATCAATTGATGAACAGAAAAGTGGAAGAAAAGAATCAAGATACGACACTCCTCCCACTAATACTCGTCAGATATCAATCTGTAGTGAGGGGAGTGTGATTAGAAAAACTAACGCATTTCGGCGCGAACGCGCTCGAGATCTTCGGCGGTATCAACACCTGTGCCGGGTACTTCTTTTGCCACAGCAACGTGAATTTTTTCGCCGTACCACAGTACGCGGAGCTGCTCCAGCATTTCAATATGCTCAAGCGGGCTCGGCTGCCAATTAACATAGCGACGGATAAAACCGGCGCGATAGCCATAAATCCCCAGGTGACGCAGGAAAGTATCACCGACGGTTTCAAGACTTTTGGCAAAACGATCGCGATCCCAGGGAATAGTTGCCCGTGAGAAATAGAGCGCATAACCTTCCGAATCCAGTACCACTTTTACCGCATTAGGATTAAAGACTTCTTCCGTGGTGTGGATCGGCGCGGCAAGCGTTGCCATACCGACCTGCCGCTGCGCCAGGTTCTCTGCTACCTGCCGAATAATGACCGCCGGGATCATCGGCTCATCACCCTGCACGTTCACAATAACGGTATCGTCGCTAAAACCACATTTCTCGACGACTTCCGCCAGGCGCTCCGTTCCGGACTGGTGATCGGCGCGCGTCATGCACACTTCCCCACCCACCGCTTCGACTGCGCGAGCAACATCTTCATGATCGGTAGCAACAATAATGCGATCGGCACCGGACTCGCGCGCACGCTCCAGAACATGCACGATCATCGGTTTGCCGTTGATATCCAGCAGTGGCTTACCGGGCAGGCGCGTAGACGCATAGCGCGCGGGAATAATGACCACAAAACTCATGATTTACTCTCATCCGCCGTCAGGGCGCGAGCTTCCGTTTCCAGCAACACGGGAATACCGTCTCGCAGTGGGAACGCCAGGTTATCCGGCTTACAAATAAGTTCCTGTTTTTCCTGGTTGTACCAGAGTTTTCCATTGCATACCGGGCAGGCAATAATTTCAAGCAGACGATGATCCATAGTTCCTCCAGATGGACCGGATTGTGAATCCGTAAATATTAACATATTCGTTTAGCGGGCTGGGGCTATTTCCCAGCCATCGCGGCAGTCGACAAATAAACTGTCAGGATAGCGTCCCAGCGTAACGCGTGTCGCCTGTTGCCAGCGCGCAAAATCATCGATGGCCTGGAACACGCCCCTTTGCAGGGTAATTCCCGGTTTGACGCCATCCTGCAACCATAGTGAGATAATCTCCAGCACGCCCGTTTTACGGTGCATTTTAGCATCCATACGCCCCACCAGTTGCCCACGATGCAGCAAAGGCAAAACAAAATAGCCGTACTGCCGTTTCGGCGCTGGCGTATAGCACTCCAGCCGATAGTTAAAATCAAACAACTGCTCCGCGCGTTTACGATCCCAGACCACCGGGTCAAAGGGAGATAACACAGCACTGTGGGTGGCTGTTAATTTGCCCGCCTTTGCCTGTTCAAGCAATGGTAGAAGATCGCTATGGAGCCACATAGGTCCCAACCTTTCGACATCGACAGGGATGATTTTCCGTTGCTCTGCGCGCACATCACGCCAGTTTTTGAGTTCTGGACGCTTCAATCGATAGTAGTCCGCCAGCCACGGTTCGCGGAAAATACCGAGGCTGCGCGCACTGTTGTCCAGCATGGCCGTTTCCGCTTGCGTCTGCGAAAGCAAGTCTCGTTCATCATCCCAGTGCGGCATAACCCGATGCGTTACATCATAGACCCGCTGGAAATTACGCCGCTCCACCACCATCACCCTACCGGCGGTGAACAGTCCTTCAAGATGACGTTTCTGCGGCTTCCATTCCCACCACCCGCTGGTTCCCTTGCGCGGATGCTCAAAATCGGCTGAACGCACCGGTCCATTTTGCTGAATGTGATGAAGCAATTGTTCAATCTCATGGACATGCTCTTGCATCCAGGCGGCTTTGTACTTCCAGCCCATATTCTCTGGGGCAAGCATACGATGGCGAATCAGCATAAAGTCGCTGCGCGGTAAGAAGCACGCCTCATGCGCCCAATATTCCATCAACTCGCCACGTAGTAGCGAGTCATCCAGCCACTGCGGGGAATAGTCGCCCAGGCGACTGAACAGCACCAGATAAGGGCTACGCGCGACAATATTAATGGTGTCTATTTGCAGTAAAGACATACGCGTAATGATCGCGAGAATATCTGCCGGGGTCGCCCGACGACGTGTTTTTTTCAGCAGGCCCTGTGCTGCCAGGTGAAGATGACGAGCATCCGTCAGGGAAAGGTGCGGCAACGACATGGATAACCTCATCAATCAGTCGCTGCCGCAGCGTGAAACCGTTAACGAGCCAGCGAGGTTAATCTATCAAGTAATACGTCAGGCTGGTCACCCGACAGATGCGCATCAACAGGGAGGTACCACCAGTTATCCTCGGCAAAGGCGCGACATTTCACCGCGTCTTTTTCCGTCATCACCAGCGTTTGTCCGGCAACTAATAATGCACTGACGTCACTGTAGGTCAGAGACTGATGGTCTGCCAATGGGACACATTTCTGTGGGTTAGCCCCGCATGCCGCCAGGGTGGCAAAGAAACGCGGGGGATGGCCAATCCCAGCCATAGCAACAATATTGGGTAACAGCGCAACGTCGCAGCGCTCGCCGGTGCGTAAATTAACGGCCAGCCCCGGCTCAAGGCGCATCGGAATCTCTCCCGCCTGCGGGATACCGCCGTTGACGATAGCCGCATCCACCGATTTAAGCCGACCCGCTCGCTCCCGCATAGGCCCCGCGGGAAGCCACCAGCCGTTGCCAAACCGACGTTCACCGTCAATCACCACGATTTCAACATCGCGCGCCAGGGCATAATGCTGCAGACCATCGTCCGTGACGATAATCTGCACGTCATGATGAGCAAGAATGGCTTTTACCGCATCGGCTCTTACCGGAGAAACAGCAACCGGCACGCCGGTACGCTGGAAGATCAGTACCGGTTCATCGCCCGCTTCTGCCGTCGTGGTGTCCGCCGTCAGCAACAGCGGGTACGACTGCGCTTTTCCGCCATAGCCGCGAGAAACTACGCCCACACGAATGCCGCGTTGCTGCAGGTGTTCAACCAACCAAATAACGACTGGCGTTTTACCATTGCCGCCAGCTGTAAGGTTTCCAACTACTACAACCGGCACCGGTGCACGCCAGGCGCGTTTAAGCCCAAGCGTATAGCATAAGCGGATCGCCCCGCTCACCAGACCATATAGCCAGGAGAGCGGAAGTAACAACCGCCACAGCGGCGATTCACCGGACCAGATACGCGCGATCATTGACCAAATTGCATTTTGTGTAATTGCGCATACACACCGCGCTGTTCGAGCAGTTCACTATGGGTGCCGCGCTCAACAATCAGCCCATCTTCCACAACGACAATCTCGTCCGCCTGTTCGATGGTCGAAAGACGGTGCGCAATGACCAGCGAGGTGCGGTTCTTCTGCAGTTCATCAAGAGCCGCCTGGATAGCGCGTTCGGATTCGGTATCCAGCGCCGACGTCGCTTCATCCAGGATCAGGATCGGGCTGTCGCGTAGCAAGGCACGGGCGATAGCAATACGCTGGCGCTGACCGCCGGAAAGCAGCACGCCGTTCTCGCCGATGACCGTATCCAGACCATCATCCATCTTGTTGATGAAGTCCATGGCGTAGGCCATACGCGCCGCTTCTTCAATCTGTTCGCGGCTGTAGATATCCGTACGTGCGTAAGCGATGTTATTGGCAACCGTGTCGTTAAACAGGTGCACGTTCTGCGAGACCAGCGCAACCTGATCGCGCAAGGACGCCAGGGTATATTCACGCAGATCGTGTCCGTCCATCAGAATTTGCCCTTCATCAATGTCATAGAAGCGCGTAATCAGACTGGCGATGGTGGATTTACCTGAACCTGAACGCCCAACCAGCGCAACGGTTTTTCCTGCCGGAATATGCAGGTTGATGTTACGCAGTGCAGGCACTTCACGACCCGGATAGGTAAAGGTGACGTTACGGAACTCTAAATCGCCGGTCGCACGTTCGATAACGCGTTTACCTTCGTCTTTTTCCTGTTCGCTATCCAGAATAGTGAACAAGGTCTGGCACGCCGCCATACCACGTTGGAACTGGGCGTTGACGTTAGTCAGAGACTTCAGCGGACGCATCAGAGCGATCATTGAGGAGAAGACCACCGTGATGGTCCCTGCCGTCAGGTTTTCCATGACGCTGGGGAAACTGGCTGCATACAATACGAAAGCCAGCGCCAACGACGCAATCAACTGAATGATTGGATCGGAGATAGAAGACGCGGAAACCATCTTCATGCCCTGTAAACGCATCTTGTTGCTGACTTTATCAAAACGTTTGGTTTCGACTTCCTGACCACCAAAAATCAAGACTTCTTTGTGGCCTTTCAGCATCTGCTCCGCACTGGTCGTCACTTGCCCCATAGTGTTTTGCATATTCTTACTGATGCTACGGAAACGCTTGGAAACCACACGGATCGCAATCGACACAATAGGTGCCAGCACAATCAGAATTAATGACAGCTGCCAGCTGTAATAAAACATCATGATAAACAGGCCAATAATCGAGGCCCCTTCACGCACTACGGTGATCAGTGCGCCAGAAGACGATGACGCAACTTGCTCTGAATCATAGGTAATACGAGACAGTAACGTACCGGTTGATTGTTTATCAAAAAAAGCGACAGGCATGCCCATCATATGACCAAACAGGCGGCGGCGTATGGTCATTACCACTTTGCCTGACACCCAGGAAATACAGTAGCTGGAGACGTAGCTGGTTAAGCCACGTACTACCATCAGTCCAATGACCACCAGTGGCATCCACATCAGCACCGAGCGATCGGCTTTACCAAAACCATCATCCAGTAATGGTTTAAGGAGCGATAGCATGAAGGTATCGCTGGCCGCGTTCAGGACTAACGCTATACCCGCCACGATCAGACCCGATTTAAAAGGCGCTATGGTCGGCCATAGTCGGCGAAACGTCTGCCACGTAGAGAGATCTTTATCGTTATGCATTCAAAAAACCAGCATTTGTTAGAATAGCCGTATATTCTACCTGTTATCCTCCGGCACGCCAAACCACTGATGATACCAACGAGGTAAAATCTGATCCCGCAAACTGCGTATCCGCCAATTTCTCGGGAAAAAGTCCAGCGTAACCTGCCCCTGATGAGGCGTGTCCAGCCATTGGTAACTCTGCTGCTGATAGCGTTGCTTCACTTTCCAGGAAGGCAGACGCCAGGCGTTATAGCGTGAAGCTGAGGCTACCGCCACCTGCCCAGCAACCCGCTGAACAAACGCTAATGACGATGAAGTATTGCTGCCATGATGCGGTACCTGAATAAAAGTGGACTGCAGATGCTGCCAGTAATGACTTAGCATTTTTTGTTCTGCAGGAGATTCAATATCACCGGTCAGCAGAAAACTGCGCTTGCCGTCGTCAACTCTCACCACACAGGAATGGTTATTCCCCCGATCGTTAGTCCCACGGAGCGGCCAGTGAGCGCTGAACGTTAATCCCTGCCATTGCCAGCTCTCGCCGCGAAAACAGGGTAAATGGCCTTTCCATCCTAGCGGGCTTCTCACCCACATTGCTGGCCAGGTTTTCAGTAACGAGTCCATTCCCCCCGATGGTCCAGATGTTCATGGCTCAACACGATCCCTTCAGGTGTCAGGTTGTGCCAGCGTAACCAGGGGATGATCAACTGCTGTGCGCTATCACCCCCAGGCCATGCCAGCCCGGTATCGTAGAGGATTGCTTTACCATTACGGGCGATGACCATTGCCAGTCCTTGCCCAACATCCAGCATATACACCTGCCACACTTGCGTTCGCGCAGGTCGCCAGAATGGCAAGCTCAACAAAAGCACTGCCGAAATGCAGACCACCGGTAAGGTACGCCATGCATTCAGTCGCCATGCAACGAGCATCATCCAGGGCGATAACGAAAGCCATTGCCAGCGTTGGTCAATGTTGATCCAACCTTCTGGCAGACTATTGAGCGCCCAGAATAAGAGTGCCAGCGAACGATCGGCCAGATACCAGCACCCGGTCTCGACAACCAGCGGCCCGGTTAAGTGCACAATCATACCCGCGAGTATCAGCGGGACAGAAACAAACGTGACCAACGGTACGGCAAACAAATTGGCCAGAAATGAGGTCAGGCTGATACCGTGAAACAGGGCGATTTGCACTGGCAGAAGCAGGAGCGTGATACCTAACTGAAGATGCGCCAGCTCGAGAACTACGCGTCCCACACGGGAGAGTGACCATTCGGGCAGTGGAAACCATTGATACCAGAATATCAGTGCCGCAACGGCAAACGCGGACAACCACAGGCTTTGTGAGAGAACAGCAACGGGATCAACCATCACAATTGCAGCCAGACAGCATGTCCAGACAGCCCACCCACTCCACTGCCGCCCGCTCAGTTTAAGCGCACCCCAGACAATCAGTGCAACCACGGTGCGTAATGCGGGAGGCTGTAGCCCTGTTAACCATGCATAAAACGTCGCACAGGCGATTCCGCCCACCAGCGGAACCTGCCAGGCGATCCAGCGGGTTGGCATAAAAAATTGCCCACCGCGAATTAGCCCGGCGGCTAAAAGCGCGGCAAAGGCAATATGTAGCCCGGAAATAGCCATCAAATGCGCCGTTCCGGTGTCGCGCATAATGGTTTTCACCTCTTGCGAAACAGAGAGTCGCTCCCCCATTCCCAGGCCCAGTATCACCTGCTGCCAGGGATAAGCGGATAACGTTGTATTCAACGAAGAGAGATAACGGGCACGCAGGCTACACTGTGGCGAAATAACACTTGCCTGCAGGAAGCGTCCCGTCAGCGGTTGATGCTGTGCTAACGCATAGCGCTGGCTATCAAATCCCCCTTCATTTAATTGGCCGTGTACCGCGCGAACCTTAAGCGTCATTGCCCATTTCTGACCCGCACAAACCTCACCAGGTAAGTATTGTCCATACAGTACGATCCCCTGCGCCGGAAATATTCGTCTCCCCTGCAGGTGGGTAATCTGTCCATAGTGCGTGGTCATATGGTCAGTGCCGGTTATTTGTACTATGGCCTGCTGAGTGTTAGCGGGGAGCGTATTGCCCGCCCAAGTAGCGTCTTTCGCCGCCAGTATTCCCCAGAGAAAGAACAACAGCGTTAACCCGGCATAATGCAGATACTTGTGCGGAATAAGACAGAGCACACACGCCAGGCAAAACAGGCCGCTGACGTACAGCATTTCGGGCAGTGAGGGTAATACCGTAAGCGGGAGAATACCGCACAATGCACACGAGCTGACCGTTGTTATTTTCACAAAACACCTCCCTGTTACAGGAAGTGTGCAGGACAACGCAGCGGTTGTCTGGCAGCAATTTTTCGTTTTCCGGCATGTGTTCTGCTGTTATTACGCGAAGGATGTAATGTGCAATTTAACTGAGAGGCGGGTTCCAATATGGGCAAGCAGAAATGAAAAAAGCACCCCTACAGGTGCTTTTCTCGACGTTAAGTTTTGTGAAAAACTTAGCCGTAAATATTGGCGCGATCGCGCAGCTCTTTACCCGGTTTAAAGTGCGGAACATATTTTCCTTCCAGATCCACTTTATCGCCAGTCTTCGGATTACGTCCGGTACGTGGTGCGCGGTAATGCAGAGAAAAACTACCGAAACCGCGGATTTCAATACGCTCGCCCTGCGCCAGAGTCGAGGCCATATGTTCCAGCATCTCTTTTACCGCGTCTTCAACCGCTTTCGCGGGAATGTGAGGCTGCTGGGTTGCAAGTCTTTCGATCAATTCTGACTTGGTCATGATTCCTCCGGTTCCTTAAAGGCAAAATTAGCTGCTGCATTGATTAAGGGCGGCCGTAGCCGCCCTTTGTCATTGATTACAGGACGAATCCTGTAATCTGTCAAGCTACTCGTTACCCTTTGTGCTGTTAATAGCACAAAGGATTTGAAGCACTCGATATTACTCGCCTTTAGCTGCTTTGAAAGCTTCAGCCATTGCGTTGTTAGAGAAGTTTGCATCTTCCTGTTTGTTAACAGTTGCGATTGCATCTTTCTCATCAGCTTCGTCTTTAGCACGAACAGACAGGCTGATTGCACGGTTCTTACGATCAACGCCGGTGAATTTAGCTTCAACGTCGTCGCCTACGCTCAGAACCAGAGTTGCATCTTCAACGCGGTCACGTGAAGCTTCAGAAGCGCGCAGGTAACCTTCAACGCCGTCAGCCAGTTCTACGGTTGCGCCTTTAGCGTCAACTGCAGTCACTTTACCGTTTACGATTGCGCCTTTCTTGTTCAGTGCAACCCAGTTGTTGAACGGATCTTCTGCGAGCTGTTTAACGCCCAGAGAGATACGCTCACGTTCTGCGTCAACCTGCAGAACAACTGCTGCGATTTCGTCGCCTTTTTTGTATTCACGAACTGCTTCTTCGCCTGCAACGTTCCAGGAGATGTCAGACAGGTGAACCAGGCCGTCGATGCCGCCGTCCAGGCCGATGAAGATACCGAAGTCAGTGATAGACTTGATTTTACCTTCAACACGGTCACCCTTGTTGTGGGTTTCCGCGAACTGCTGCCATGGGTTGTTTTTGCACTGCTTCAGACCCAGGGAGATACGACGACGTTCTTCGTCGATATCCAGAACCATAACTTCCACTACGTCGCCAACGTTAACAACTTTGGACGGGTGGATGTTTTTGTTGGTCCAATCCATTTCGGAAACGTGAACCAGGCCTTCAACGCCTTCTTCGATTTCAACGAAGCAGCCGTAGTCGGTCAGGTTGGTCACGCGACCAGTCAGTTTGGTACCTTCCGGATAACGCTTAGCGATAGCTACCCATGGATCTTCGCCCAGCTGTTTCAGGCCCAGAGATACACGAGTACGCTCGCGGTCGAACTTCAGCACTTTAACAGTGATTTCGTCGCCAACGTTTACGATTTCGCTCGGATGCTTAACGCGTTTCCATGCCATGTCGGTGATGTGCAGCAGGCCGTCAACGCCACCCAGATCAACGAATGCACCGTAGTCAGTGAGGTTCTTAACGATACCTTTAACTTCCATGCCTTCCTGCAGGTTTTCCAGCAGCTGATCGCGTTCTGCGCTGTTTTCGGATTCGATAACGGCACGACGGGAAACAACGACGTTGTTACGTTTCTGATCCAGCTTGATTACTTTGAATTCAAGCTCTTTGCCTTCCAGGTGCAGCGTGTCGCGGACCGGACGAACGTCTACCAGGGAACCCGGCAGGAACGCGCGAATACCATTCAGCTCAACAGTGAAGCCACCCTTGACTTTGCCATTGATAACACCAGTAACGGTCGCAGCTTCTTCGTAAGCTTTTTCCAGCGTGATCCAAGCTTCGTGACGTTTAGCTTTTTCACGGGACAGCAGAGTTTCACCGAAGCCGTCTTCTACTGCATCCAGAGCAACGTCAACTTCGTCACCAACCTGGATTTCCAGCTCGCCCTGGGCGTTTTTGAACTGCTCTGCCGGAATGGCAGACTCAGATTTCAGACCGGCGTCAACCAGTACGATATCTTTGTCGATAGCAACAACAACACCACGAACGATGGAACCCGGACGGGTTTCAATTGTTTTTAAGGATTCTTCAAATAGTTGAGCAAAAGATTCTGTCATGTTTAATCTTCAGGTTTCATATTTAACGTCCACCTGGCTCCATGCCGGATGGGGTTGTTTAACATACCCGCTAACACTCCATTGCTACGGGGGTACTGCAAATTCGGTCGCACTTAAGCGAGTGCCAGTTTTTGGCGCGCGTATTGTAACGCTTTTTCAATCACTTGCTCAATGCTTAATCGGGTTGAATCCAAAACTAAGGCATCAGCAGCAGGAACTAACGGCGCTACCGCACGGTTTCGATCGCGGTCGTCGCGTTCTTCGATCTCGGCCAAAAGGCGTTCAAAGTTAACACTAAAGCCCTTCTCCTGCAACTGTAGCATACGTCGATGCGCACGTTCTTGCGAGGAAGCGTCCAGAAAAATTTTCACCGGCGCGTCAGGGAATACCACGGTCCCCATGTCGCGTCCGTCAGCGATTAATCCCGGCGCTTCACGGAAGGCGCGTTGACGACGCAACAGCGCTTCACGCACACGGGGAAACGCGGCAACCTGAGAGGCGGCGTTTGCCACTTCCTGAGTGCGGATTTCACCGCTAACATCTTCACCTTCAAGGATAACTTCCAGATTGCCGTCTGTTGAGATAAAACGCACATCCAGATGTGACGCCAGCGGGACCAGCGCATCTTCAGAGGCGACATCAACATGGTGATGTAACGCCGCAAGCGCCAGTACACGATAAATCGCGCCAGAATCTAACAGATGCCACTGCAATGCTTCCGCCATTGCTTTGCACAAGGTGCCTTTACCTGCACCGCTTGGGCCATCAATGGTAATAACCGGGGCAATTGCCGTCATCTTTTTCTCCTTAAACAGGCATACGTTAACGTAAACGCCGCGCATTATACGCGCCAACGTCAACGATCGTTATCTTTGTGTGAAAAATACAGAATCATTGAAGCTGAGTGTAGAATAAATGGGCAATAGAGGATGTCAGAATGTGCCGCACGTGGTAGTGCGGCCATCAAATCAGGCAGGTGTACTAATACGTGCCAACTGTTCGAAATAATCCGGGAAGGTTTTGGCCGTGCATTTAGGGTCAAGAATAGTGACTGGCGTGTCAGACAGCGCCACCAGCGAGAAACACATCGCCATGCGGTGATCGTTATAGGTCGCAATATCAGCAAATGTTAACGTAGCAGGTGGCGTGATACGGATAAAATCATGCCCCTCTTCCACTTCAGCGCCCACTTTACGCAGCTCCGTCGCCATCGCAAATAAACGGTCTGTCTCCTTGACTCGCCAGTTGTAGATGTTGCGAAGAATCGTGGTGCCTTTCGCAAACAGCGCCGCGGTAGCAATCGTCATCGCCGCATCCGGAATGTGGTTCATATCCATATCAATGGCGTGTAATTCCCCGTGCGTACAGGCAATGAAGTCATCTCCCCACGTCACGGTCGCGCCCATTTTTTCCAGCACATCGGCAAAGCGAATATCGCCCTGCATGCTGTTGCGGCCAATCCCGGTGACTTTCACCGTACCGCCTTTAATCGCTCCGGCTGCAAGGAAATACGAGGCCGACGACGCATCCCCTTCCACCAGGTATGCGCCAGGGGACTGGTACTGCTGTCCACCTTTGACAACAAAATGTTGGTAGTTCTGGTTCTCAATCTCAACGCCAAAGGTTTTCATCAGGTTTAGCGTAATATCGATGTAAGGTTTTGATACCAGCTCGCCTTTAATTGCGATCGTCGTATCCTGCGGCGCCAGCGGCGCGGTCATCAGCAACGCGGTGAGGAACTGGCTGGACACGCTGCCGTCCACGTCAACCTGGCCACCGATAAAACCACCGCGCAGTCGTAAAGGCGGATAGTTTTCCTGCTCAAGGTAATCAATGTTTGCCCCCCCCTGGCGTAACGCGTCGACCAGATGGCCAATCGGGCGCTCTTTCATACGCGGTTCACCCGTCAGTACAATATCGTTGCGCCCCAGACACAGCGCAGCCGCCAGCGGACGCATCGCGGTGCCGGCGTTGCCAAGAAACAGTTCGACTGCACCTTCGGCCTGTAACGCGCCGCCGTTACCGATGATTTCGCAGCGGGTACGATCGGCAGAAAGGGTATAACTAATCCCTAACGCATTCAGCGCGTTAAGCATATGGCGGACATCATCACTGTCCAGCAGGTTGGTCAGGACAGTGGTGCCATTTGCTAATGCAGCCAGCAGCAAAGCGCGGTTAGAAACACTTTTAGAACCAGGCAGATTGATGGTGCCATCTACCCGCGCAATGGGTTGTAACGTCAGGGATTCCATGAAACTTAACTCTCAAAAACAGATATAAAAACCCCACAGGCTGGCTGTGGGGATGAAAAATAACAGCAGATTAGCCGCGGCGACGCTCGAAATCGATCATGAAATCGGTCAACGCTTTCACGCCTTCAAGCGGCATTGCATTGTAGATAGACGCGCGCATCCCACCGACCACACGATGCCCTTTCAGCGCATGCAGACCAGCAGCAAAAGACTCTTCCAGGAACAGTTTATCCAGTGAGCTGTCAGCCAACTGGAAAGGAACGTTCATGCGCGAGCGGTTAGACTTCGCAACGTCGTTACGATAGAAGTCACTGTTATCAATGACGCCGTACAACAGTTCCGCTTTTTGCTGGTTAATTTTGTCCATTGCGCTGACGCCGCCTTGCGCTTTCAGCCACTTAAAGACCAGACCAGAGAGGTACCAGGCAAATGTCGGCGGCGTGTTAAACATCGAGTCATTGTCGTTCAGGACGGTGTAATCGAGGATCGACGGGCAGGACACGTGCGCTTTGCCGAGTAAATCTTCACGTACGATGACGATCGTCAGACCCGCTGGGCCGATGTTTTTCTGCGCGCCGGCGTAGATTACGCCATAGCGGCTAACATCAAGCGGCCCAGACAAGATGGTGGAAGACAGATCAGCGGTCACCACAACGTTACTGGCAAAATTCGGCGTCTCATCGATTGCAATACCATCAATGGTTTCATTCGGGCAATAGTGCAGATAAGCCGCATTGTCAGAAAGCTGCCATTCACTCATTGGCGTGACCGCCCGCAGGCCGTCAACGGTAACTTTGGCATCAATCACGTTTGGTGTGCAGTATTTCTTCGCTTCTTTAATGGCGCTGGCTGCCCAATAACCGGCATCGACGTAATCTGCCGTGGTCTTATCGCCTAAAATATTGAGCGGGATCCCGGCGAACTGACCGCGACCACCGCCATGGCAGAACAACACTTTGTAGTTGGAGGGAATGCTGAGGAGATCGCGAAAATCCTGCTCTGCTTCCTCTGCGACCTGGATAAACTCTTTACCACGGTGGCTAATTTCCATCACCGACGTGCCAAGACCATTCCAGTCGCGGAGATCCTGTTGAGCCAGTTTAAGTACGTCCGCCGGTAGCATTGCCGGACCTGAACTAAAATTGAAGACCTGAGTCATTTCCCCTCACCACGTTGTGTTGTTATCCGGTCAACATCCTGTCGTTGGCAATAATTCCTGTGACAGACATTGGGTATATGTTTTTCCTGTGGATATCGGTTTTATCATTCAGCGACACGCGCCGCAATGGGTAATACGGGTCAGGGGAAAAATGTGTCATTCGTCACACAACAGAATCTATCGGATTGACGGCTCAAAACCGATATTTTCGCTGTCAGGTGACCCGTTTTGCCCGACTGGCCTTCGTCCATTCTGGATTTGCACAGCGCGGACATAATTGATGATCCCCTGCGCGCATGTGAATAACTTCACTACAGCGTACGCAGGCATAATCCCCTGCCGCCGGTACCACCTTAAAGCGTTGCGTACAGTGTTTAGGCAGAATGCTGAGACCGGGTTTGACGTCTTCATCGGCAAAGAAATAGACGCTGATTTGCCCGTTTGTCTCCAGAATAGCGAGCTTCACCTGCCCTAATTGCTCTACACCGTTCAGCCGCAATTCCATAAAAAACTCGAATTCCGTCATATTGGCGTTATTGAGCTTCGACCATGACAGTTCGCCGTCTTCGATGATCACCAGCGGTTTACCCTCCAGCAGATCCTCCAGCTTTTCACTGTGTGCCATCAGCCACATCACTAAGCGATACAGCAGCGCCAGGGTAATGAATACCACCAGCACCGGTAGCAGCGGAACATCGTCATAAAACGCCACATCCCCCGCTGCCGACCCCAGCGTCAGGATAATCAACACTTCAAAAAGCGACATCTGGCGTACACCACGCCGCCCCGTGAGCTTTAAAAACAGAAAAACCAATATAAAGGTATACAAGCTGCGCAGCGCCACCTCACCCAGAAACTCCATGGGCACTTTATCCAGCGCCATACGGTGTAAATCGAATGCTTTCATTTTGTACTCTTAACGTGGGTTATCGTGTGAAAGCATAGTCAACGCTTTTATTTGCGTCACCGCAGTGGCGGCGATAGCGCCATTCATATAAAACCCGTATCATTGCGCGCTTTCCGTACGACAAAAGTGATTTTCATGACGCAAACATTTATTCCCGGCAAAGATGCCGCGCTGGAAGATTCCATCGCCCGCTTCCAGCAAAAATTACTCGACCTTGGTTTCCAGATTGAAGAAGCCTCATGGTTAAACCCCGTTCCTAACGTTTGGTCTGTGCATATTCGCGATAAAGAGTGCGCACTGTGTTTCACCAACGGTAAAGGCGCGACGAAAAAAGCGGCGCTGGCTTCCGCGCTGGGCGAATATTTTGAGCGTCTGTCCACCAACTACTTTTTTGCCGATTTCTGGCTGGGTGAAACTGTCGCTAACGGTCCATTCGTGCATTATCCGAACGAAAAATGGTTCCCGTTAACCGAAGAGGATGACGTTCCAGAAGGTCTGTTGGATGCCCGTCTGCGCGCGTTCTACGATCCGGAAAATGAACTGACCGGCAGCATGCTGATCGACCTGCAGTCAGGCAATGAAGAACGCGGCGTTTGCGGTCTGCCGTTTACCCGCCAGTCTGATAACCAAACCGTGTACATTCCGATGAATATCATTGGCAACCTGTACGTTTCCAACGGAATGTCTGCCGGTAACACCCCAAATGAAGCACGCGTTCAGGGGCTTTCTGAAGTCTTTGAACGTTATGTGAAGAACCGCATTATCGCAGAAAGCATCAGTCTGCCGGAAATCCCAGCCGACGTGCTGGCGCGTTACCCGGCTGTGGTCGAGTCCATCGCCAAACTGGAAGCCGAAGGGTTCCCAATTTTCGCCTATGACGGCTCGCTGGGCGGTAAATACCCGGTTATCTGCGTAGTACTGTTTAACCCGGCTAACGGGACCTGCTTTGCGTCATTTGGCGCCCACCCGGACTTCGGCGTGGCACTGGAGCGTACCGTCACTGAACTGTTGCAGGGCCGCGGTCTGAAAGATCTTGATGTCTTTATGCCCCCGACCTTTGATGATGAAGAAGTGGCTGAGCATACCAACCTCGAAACCCACTTCATCGATTCCAGCGGTCTGATCTCCTGGGATTTGTTCAAGCAAGATGCCGATTATCCGTTCGTTGACTGGAATTTCTCCGGCACCACGGAAGAAGAGTTCGCCACCCTGATGGCTATCTTCAAAACCGAAGATAAAGAAGTGTATATCGCTGATTACGAGCATCTGGGCGTGTACGCCTGCCGCATCATCGTTCCGGGGATGTCCGATATCTATCCGGCTGAAGATCTGTGGTTAGCGAACAACGGTATGGGCACACATCTGCGTGAAACCATTCTTTCTCTGCCGGGCAGCGAGTGGGATAAAGAAGACTATCTCAGCCTGCTCGAACAACTGGATGAAGAAGGTTTTGACGACTTTACCCGCGTACGTGAGCTGCTGGGTCTGGCAACAGGTTCAGACAACGGCTGGTCTACGCTGCGTATTGGTGAGCTGAAAGTGATGCTGGCACTGGCCGGCGGTGACCTGGAGCAGGCACTGATTTGGACCGAATGGACAATGGAGTTTAACGCATCGGTCTTTAGCGCCGAACGCGCCAACTACTACCGTTGCCTGCAAACGCTGCTGCTGTTGTCGCAGGAAGACGATCGCCAGCCGCTGCAGTATCTGAACGCTTTTGTCCGTATGTACGGTGCCGATGCGGTTGAAGCGGCGAGTGCGGCATTAAGCGGAGAAGCGCCTTTTTATGGCCTCCAGTCCGTCGACAGCGATCTGCAGGCTTTCCCGGCGCATCAGTCTCTGCTGAAAGCCTATGAAAAACTGCAGCGCGCAAAAGCAGCATACTGGTCAAAATAATGGCAATTAGCCTGCTCTGAGTAGGCTTCAACAATTGACTACGCTATATTACGGGGCGCATTTTGTGCCCCGTTTTTTTTATTTTTGCTTAATCAAAAATAAATGTAAAAACAAGGTTAAAAATTAGTAGTTGATATTAAAAAAAATAGCTTGATAGTGTTGCATTTTATCTCAATTACTCCATTTTAATTAACCGCTCAACGGGAGGCGAAAGGAAAAAATTCAACTCACTTTATAATTTTTAAAATTTATTTTTACTATAATAATCAAAAAGTTACTCCGTAATCGCATAAAAACCATGCGTCTTACGGGCCTATAAGCCAGGCGAGATATGATCTATATCAAATTCTCATCTATAATGCTTTGTTAGTATCTCGTCGCCGACTTAATAAAGAGAGAGTTAGTGTGAAAGCTGACAACCCTTTTGATCTTATACTTCCTGCTGCTATGGCCAAAGTTGCCGAAGAAGCAGGCGTCTATAAAGCAACGAAACATCCGCTTAAGACGTTCTATCTGGCAATTACTGCCGGTGTGTTCATTTCAATTGCCTTTGTTTTCTATATCACCGCCACGACCGGTACTGGAACAATGCCTTTCGGTATGGCCAAGTTGATCGGTGGTATCTGCTTTTCCCTGGGACTGATTCTTTGTGTTGTCTGCGGCGCTGACCTCTTTACTTCAACCGTACTGATTGTCGTCGCTAAGGCCAGTGGACGTATTACCTGGGGCCAACTGGCAAAAAACTGGCTCAACGTTTATGTTGGCAACCTAGTAGGTTGCTTGCTCTTTGTGCTACTGATGTGGCTTTCCGGCGAATATATGACCGCTAACGGCGCATGGGGGCTAAATGTCCTGCAAACCGCCGATCACAAAGTGCATCACACCTTTGTTGAAGCCGTCAGCCTCGGTATTCTGGCAAACCTGATGGTGTGCCTGGCCGTATGGATGAGCTACTCAGGCCGTAGCCTGATGGACAAAGCGTTTATCATGGTATTGCCGGTCGCAATGTTTGTTGCCAGCGGTTTTGAGCACAGTATCGCAAACATGTTTATGATCCCTATGGGTATCGTAATACGCGATTTCGCCACACCGGAATTCTGGACCGCTGTCGGTTCTTCTCCGGAGAATTTTTCACACCTGACCGTGATGAATTTCATCACCGATAACCTGATTCCGGTTACGATCGGTAACATTATCGGCGGCGGTTTGTTAGTCGGGTTGACATACTGGGTCATTTACCTACGTGGTAACGATCATCACTAATTTGTTGATGCCCATTACACGTAGTAAATAAAAAATCCACTTAAGAAGGTAGGTGTTACATGTCCGAGCTTAATGAAAAGTTAGCCACAGCCTGGGAAGGTTTTACCAAAGGTGATTGGCAGAATGAAGTAAACGTCCGTGACTTCATTCAGAAAAACTACACTCCGTATGAGGGTGACGAGTCCTTCCTGGCTGGCGCAACTGACGCGACCACCAAGCTGTGGGACAGCGTGATGGAAGGCGTTAAACAGGAAAACCGTACTCACGCGCCTGTTGACTTTGACACCTCCGTTGCTTCTACCATCACTTCTCACGACGCTGGCTACATCAACAAGCAGCTTGAGAAAATCGTTGGTCTGCAGACTGAAGCTCCACTGAAACGTGCGATCATTCCGTTTGGCGGCATCAAAATGGTTGAAGGTTCCTGCAAAGCGTACAATCGCGAACTGGACCCGATGCTGAAAAAAATCTTCACCGAATACCGCAAAACCCACAACCAGGGCGTATTCGATGTTTATACCAAAGACATTCTGAACTGCCGTAAATCCGGTATTCTGACTGGTCTGCCAGATGCGTATGGCCGTGGCCGTATCATCGGTGACTACCGTCGCATTGCGCTGTACGGTATCGACTACCTGATGAAAGACAAGTACGCTCAGTTCGTCTCTCTGCAGTCCGATCTGGAAAATGGCGTAAACCTGGAAGCAACTATCCGTCTGCGTGAAGAAATTGCTGAACAGCACCGCGCACTGGGTCAGATCAAAGAAATGGCGGCTAAATATGGCTGTGATATCTCTGGTCCGGCTACCAACGCTCAGGAAGCTATCCAGTGGACCTACTTCGGCTACCTGGCCGCTGTTAAGTCTCAGAACGGTGCAGCAATGTCCTTCGGTCGTGTATCCACCTTCCTGGATGCATACATCGAACGTGATATCAAAGCAGGCAAAATCACCGAGCAAGACGCTCAGGAAATGATTGACCACCTGGTCATGAAACTGCGTATGGTTCGTTTCCTGCGTACGCCTGAATATGATGAACTGTTCTCCGGTGACCCGATTTGGGCAACTGAATCAATCGGCGGTATGGGCGTTGACGGCCGTACTCTGGTTACCAAAAACAGCTTCCGCTTCCTGAACACCCTGTACACCATGGGTCCTTCTCCGGAGCCGAACATCACCGTTCTGTGGTCTGAAAAACTGCCTCTGAACTTCAAGAAATTCGCCGCTAAAGTGTCTATCGATACCTCTTCTCTGCAGTATGAGAACGATGACCTGATGCGTCCGGACTTCAACAACGACGATTACGCTATCGCTTGCTGCGTAAGCCCGATGGTTGTTGGTAAACAAATGCAGTTCTTCGGTGCGCGTGCAAACCTGGCGAAAACCATGCTGTACGCAATCAACGGCGGCGTTGATGAAAAACTGAAAATCCAGGTTGGTCCGAAATCTGAACCAATCAAAAGTGACGTTCTGAACTTCGACGAAGTGATGGAACGTATGGATCACTTTATGGATTGGCTGGCTAAACAGTACGTCACCGCACTGAACGTCATCCACTACATGCACGACAAGTACAGCTACGAAGCCGCTCTGATGGCGCTGCACGACCGTGACGTTGTTCGCACCATGGCGTGTGGTATCGCAGGTCTGTCCGTTGCTGCTGACTCCCTGTCTGCAATCAAATATGCGAAAGTTAAACCGATTCGTGACGAAGACGGTCTGGCTATCGACTTCGAAATCGAAGGCGAATACCCGCAGTTTGGTAACAACGACTCTCGCGTTGATGACATGGCGGTTGACCTGGTAGAACGTTTCATGAAGAAAATTCAGAAACTGACTACTTACCGTAACGCTATCCCGACTCAGTCTGTTCTGACCATCACCTCTAACGTTGTGTATGGTAAGAAAACCGGTAACACCCCAGATGGTCGTCGTGCTGGCGCACCGTTCGGACCGGGTGCTAACCCAATGCACGGCCGTGACCAGAAAGGTGCTGTTGCCTCTCTGACCTCCGTTGCTAAACTGCCGTTTGCTTACGCTAAAGATGGTATCTCTTACACCTTCTCTATCGTTCCGAACGCACTGGGTAAAGACGACGAAGTTCGTAAGACCAACCTGGCAGGCCTGATGGACGGTTACTTCCATCACGAAGCGTCCATCGAAGGTGGTCAGCACCTGAACGTGAACGTCATGAACCGTGAAATGCTGCTGGACGCGATGGAACATCCTGAGAAATATCCTCAGCTGACCATCCGTGTATCGGGTTATGCAGTACGTTTTAACTCCCTGACTAAAGAACAGCAGCAGGATGTTATTACTCGTACTTTCACTCAGACCATGTAATTGGTTTTGACTGAAATCACGCGTTAAATGTCGTACAATAAAGGCTCCACGTAAGTGGGGCCTTTTTAGCAACTAAGTCTCTTTCGTCAGCTATCTATACTTATGGATGACTGCCAAAACAGACTCGACACAGTTAATAACTGTGCACTCACTCTGGCCCCGGATGGGCCACATCTGGAGATACACCGCAATGTCAGTTATTGGTCGCATTCACTCCTTTGAATCCTGTGGCACCGTAGACGGCCCGGGCATCCGCTTTATTACCTTCTTCCAGGGCTGCCTGATGCGCTGCCTGTATTGCCATAACCGTGATACGTGGGACACGCACGGTGGTAAAGAAGTCACCGTCGAAGAATTGATGAAAGAAGTGGTGACCTATCGCCACTTTATGAACGCCTCCGGTGGCGGCGTAACGGCATCCGGTGGTGAGGCTATTCTGCAGGCCGAATTCGTTCGTGACTGGTTCCGCGCCTGTAGAAAAGAAGGTATTCATACCTGTCTCGACACCAACGGTTTTGTCCGCCGCTACGATCCGGTGATTGATGAACTGCTGGAAGTCACCGATCTGGTGATGCTCGACCTCAAACAGATGAACGACGAAATTCACCAGAACCTGGTCGGTGTGTCTAACCATCGTACACTGGAGTTCGCACGCTATCTGTCTAACAAAGACATCAAGGTGTGGATCCGCTACGTCGTCGTACCAGGCTGGTCTGACGATGACGACTCAGCACACCGTCTGGGCGAGTTTACACGTGATATGGGCAACGTCGAAAAAATCGAATTACTGCCTTACCATGAGTTGGGTAAACACAAATGGGTGGCGATGGGCGAAGAATATAAGCTGGATGGCGTTAAGCCACCGAAGAAAGAAACCATGGATCGCGTGAAAGGTATCCTGGAACAGTATGGTCATAAAGTGATGTATTGAGTTTACATCCTTGTAAAACGGCTGCCTAACATGGTGGCCGTTTTGTTATCTGCACTTACCTCTTCGGCAAACGGGTCACAACACAGGAAAGGACGTCATGCGGTTATTCATCTCAGGAGTGTTACTGTTGTCTGCCCAGGCCGCGAATGCCGCCAGCAACTGCGATATTAATGCCATCATCCAGCACGCCTGGCCGGATGCCAGGACAACGTCGCAAGGCACCATCACTCAAGATAACCGGGTCATTACCACCCACAGTGATTCACCCAAAAGCGCGATTTGCCGCATCTGGCCAGCGCACCCTGAGCTGACGCTGGCCGCTGTACCATTAATGACACAGCAGTATAGCGATTACGATAACGTCGGCGATATGGAGCTTCTGGTGCTCGATTCCACCACACTCGACGTAAAACAACGATTACGCCTGCCAGAGAGAATGAGCGACGATGCCATTCGCATCACCGGCCTGGCACTTGATACCGCTCGCTGGAAGGTTACGCCTGAACAGACCGCATTCGGCTTGCGTATCTCCCGCACCGGCAGTTCTCGGGTCAATCCATTTAGTGAAACGGCACTTTCGCTGTATGTCATCGACAATAATCAGCTCCGGCCAATACTAAACGGTATCGTGCTGGAAAATAGCAGCGGAGAATGGGATGGCAACTGCGAGGGAACCTTCAGCGACAGTAAACGCAGCCTGGCGCTGGATACCGGTTCGCAGAATGGGTATATTGATATTCGGGTAACCGAGAAAAGCGTGGCATCCACGAGCTATGTTGATGCCAATGAGCAATGCGCAGCGAAAGATAAACCGGGTAAAGCCAACTGGTTACTGCGCTATGACGGTCACCAATATACCATTCCCGACGAACTTGCCCCGCTGTCCTGAGCCGCCAGAAGGAGATAGCCTGGCTATCTCCTTCTTATTATCGCTCGTTTAACTCTTTCTTCTCGCCAGCAGCGGGAAAATTAAGCCCAATCCGACCAGTACAAACGGTGTCACAATGTTCAGCGTCAGCTGGAAAGTCCACTCCGGGGTAAAGGCTTCCATTTTTGGAAAAATCCCGGTAACGCAAGCAAATGCCGTGAAGGCAAAACACCATCCTCCGACGGTTAATGCCAGCGTTTTGTTGCGAATAAAGACATATTCTGACTTATATTTCTGCGCCAGCCGAATAACGGCAATAAATGCCACGAACACCCATAAATAACGCAATGGCATAACAACTGAGTTGAGATTCAGCAACCATTTATACAAATTATTCATGTCACCAATACCCAGCGTCGGCAACATAATCAGAATCGCGACTAATACTAACGTTAATATATAACCGTTCACCGGTGTGCCGGACGCATTCGTACGGCACAAACGCGCAGGAATATATCGACTGTCCGCATCACCCAGCAGGACTTTAAGCGGCGCATCGATAGAAAACACCAACGCAGCAATCTGCCCCAGCGTGTTGGCAACCGCATAAATGACCATCAGCGTGTTACCCATCCCGTAATACTCGCCCAGTTTCTGGAAAGCATAATATTGACCATTGGTCATTAAATCATCGGGAATATGCCGGGAGTCAAACATCATCCCCATTGCCAGCGAGCCGAGAATTGCACATACCGCCACCATAATCGCCAGAATCAACATCCCTTTCGGGAATTCTTTGCCTGGATTGCGAGTCTGGTTAACGTAAGGTGAAATTTTTTCCGCGCCACCCACCGCGAAGACCAGCATCGAAATCGTCGTGATATAGGTAAAATCAATATGCGGAATGAACGATTCCCAGGTGATGTTGGTGGTAGCGATCTCAACATCCGTAATTGCCGGTGCGGTTACCGCCATCACGACATACAGAATCGACATCACAAACATCGCAATTCCCGCCACGGAACCCACAATTTTCAGTGACTTCATCCCACGAGATGCAACCCACATGAAGAAGACAAACAGTGCCAGCGTCAGCCCCTGTAACGCCACGACAGTGTATTCTTTAATGAGTGACCCATCCCCCTTCAGCGCCCAACCCAGGGCAATCAGGATAGCTTGCGGTTTCTGCGCCAGGTAAGGAATATGCACGACCCAGTAAGTCCATGCGGCAAGGTAAGCCAGCCCCGGACCCATGGTGTGTTTAATCCAGGTACTGACACCACCTTTCCCCTCTTTAAACGTGGAGCCAAGCTGCCCGACGATCAGTGCGTAAGGGATAAAATAGAGCGCAAAAATAAAAATCCAGGAGGAGACAACGACTAATCCCTGATTAGCATAGTTGTTTACAACGTTGCCAAACCCCCAAACGGTAATAAACGACATCAAGGCGATGTTGTACCATCGCAACTGTTTTTCCTGTGCACCGGCCATACGCGATCCTTCGTGGGGTTATTTTAAATATCAATAAATGAGGCGATGGATTATGCGCGGTAAAATGAACGGGCGGAAATGGCAGAATGTAAAACTATAACCTTCTGCACAGTTTATTTTTCAGCAAAGATGAGGGGGAATTAAATACGGTGGATTCTCACCAAACATACATAATTTGTATGAATGGAAACCCACCGTAATCGTTAAATAGCTTCAGATATGTGCCACGGAATTGGGCTTGTGTCCTGTTTTACGCAGCAGCATCAGTAAATAAATAAACGACACGCTGGCGATCATGATAAACAACAGGCTATCTGAGAAGTTCTGCATCAGCATCGCGGTAAATGACGGCCCCAGCAGGCTCCCCACGGTATAGCTTAATAACAATGCCTGGTTCATGGCAACCAGTTGATGATGTTCCACTTTTTCGCAGGCCCAGGCCATTGCCACTGGATAGAGCGTAAAACCGGCCGCACCTAACATGAACAACGCAGGGGCCATTGCCGCCTGATTCAGCATCGCAATGCTACCGAGGATCACCACAAAGACCTGAACGCGTAAAACCAGCAGGCGACCTAATTTATCCGCCAGACGACCAATCGGCCATTGTCCCAGAATACCAGCGCTGACCATCACCGCCATCCAGAAACCAATGCTGGCGTTACTGGCCCCCTGATGATTAAGGTACAGCGGCATCAAGCCATACAACGAGCCCAGCACAATACCGGAGATAATGCAGCCATTCACGCCCAGTCGCGCCTGACGAAGTCTCAACATCGATGCTATCGGCGTCGAATGTTGTTCCTCGCTTTGCTGATTCATAATGCGGGTAAAGAGCAGTGGTAATACGCCTGCCAGAATCGTGCCAGTAACCCACGGCAAAACGCTCATGAGATCTGTCGAGACTTTACTGACTAACAGCTGCCCTAAAAACGTTCCCACGTAATAGACCATCATATAGGCAGCCAGTAAGCGTCCGCGGTTACGAGAGGTCCCGCTGCACATCAGCGCGCTTTCCACCACCACCCAAATCATGGCACAGCCGACACCGGCGATAAAACGCCAGGTCATCCAGCTCCAGAATCCCACCATCACACCCAGCCCAATACACCCCACGGCGAAGATAAACGAGGCAATGTAATAGCTGCGGTTGAAGCCAAGATGTCTGATTAAATACCCGGTCAGCAACGTCCCCACCAGATTACCGGTGAAATAAGACGAACTGACCACACCCACCTGCCAGGTCGGGAGATTTTCATGGGCGAGCCAAAGCGGGACGAGCGTGTTTAACACGGCGATCGCCAGGGTCAGCAGCAGTAGCCCGCACAGCAATAGCATAACGGGTCGGGTATAGGTAGACATGAATAAAAACCGTGAGGAAGTTCAAATTTCATGCGCATCATGCCACTGCCAAAAACATTGTCAATCGGCGCAATCAGGGGTCTGAGGCGCTTTCATGACGATCGATTCGTATTACTGATTCTTAATATGAATGGATAAAAAAGAGGAAAACACATCTGTTTGTTTTAATTGATCTAAAACAAAATTATCGCGTTTCGTTCAGTCGAAATATTTCATGGATGTATCGCATTTTTTATTTGCCGAATGGCGCCGTTAGCTGCGCCATTCGGCATTCTTTAGATCAGCTGGCAACCGCCATGCCCACGGTCATATGCAGACCGTAGAACACACCGCGCCCGATCAGTTCACCGACAAGCAGCAAAATAAACGCCACTGACAGTAACGGTACGGCCGGTTGGTAGCCTTTAACCTGCGGCACAACCCAGCAGCACAGCGCCAAAGCCAGTGCCGCAATACGCCACGCCATCAGCGAGCCGTAGTCCGGTACCAATGCAGATGCCTGCTGAACAGAACTGTGAATAGTCGCCAGTTCAGTGCCCTGCATTACCGCCATGATAGCACTCACCACCAGCGCAAATATGGAAATCGCCGGCAGCAGGCGCATTGCCCAGCCGTCTACTCCAGCCACACGCAGCAGCAGATAACCTAACAGCGGCCCCCCCAAAAACAGCGTCAGGAAGAAGCCCAGCGGCGTCCAGAGGCTGTACCAAGTAGGGATCGTATCAATGGTGTTATACACCCGCACCATCATCCAAACGAAAACCACGCCCAGTACCATAGTGACGATTAGCCACAGAGTACGTAACGCAGACGGCATTTTTTTCAATGTCGCCATCAGCCAGCCGATACCGCCCACCGCGAAGAACAGCGAACCGCTGGCAATTTCGTTACTCAGTGCAGAGGCTCCGATACGGTTAAGGGAGTTAAAAGCACGCATCGGCGATCCCAGGTGCAGCATGGAGGCAATAAAGCCGATGCCCATTAACACCCACAGGCCCAACATACAGGCAACGACGCGCTGCTGTGCGTCGGGACGTAAGCCCCCTTTCATCAATGCCAGCGCCAGAACAATAAAACCGCCAACCACGCACTGCCCGAAGACCGTGAAGATCATCAGCGGCCACTCATGCCATCCACTTCCCATCTTACACCTCCTTCGGATTAGCCAGATAACCAGTGGTATCCCCGGTCGGGCGGCTATTGGCATTAGGTTTGATTACAATGCTAGGTTTGGTGAAATGTGCGCCCGGTAGTGGCGCAACCGCCGCCAGCTCACCGTGTTTTTTGCGCAGTTCATCAATCGGACCAAAATCCAGCGCGCGCAATGGACAAGATTCGACGCAAATCGGCTTTTTGCCCTCGGCCACACGGTCGTGGCAGCCATCACACTTGGTCATATGCCCTTTGGCCGCATTGTACTGTGGCGCGC
This sequence comes from Citrobacter sp. wls718, assembly GCF_005280945.1. NCBI lineage: Bacteria > Pseudomonadati > Pseudomonadota > Gammaproteobacteria > Enterobacterales > Enterobacteriaceae > Citrobacter > Citrobacter sp. wls718. The sequence continues at coordinate 219,665 of NZ_SZWV01000068.1, read as the reverse complement.
CGTAAGGACAGGCCATATGGCAATAACGACAGCCAATGCACACATCCTCATCGACGACCACAAAACCGTCTTCACGCTTGTGCATCGCGCCACTCGGACATACCTTGGTACACGCCGGGTCTTCACAATGGTTACACGCAATGGACAGGTAATAGGCAAAGACGTTCTGGTGCCAAACGCCGTTGTCTTCTTGCCAGTCGCCACCGGCGTATTCGTAAATACGACGGAAGCTGACATCCGGGGTTAAATCTTTGTAGTCTTTGCAGGCCAGTTCGCAGGTTTTGCAACCGGTGCAACGGCTGGAATCAATAAAAAATCCATACTGGGTTGTCATCGGTTACTCCTTACACCTTTTCAACCTGAACAAGGTTCGTATGTGACGGGTTCCCCTTCGCGAGCGGAGAAGGACGCTGGGTCGTCAGCACGTTGATGCAGCCGCCCTGATCCACACGTTTCATATCCGGGTCATACCAGGCTCCCTCACCTAGAGCTACCACGCCCGGCATCATACGCGGCGTCACTTTCGCCTCGATATGCACCTCGCCACGCTCGTTAAAGATGCGTACCTTGTCGCCGTTGCCAATACCGCGTCGTTGCGCATCCAACGGGTTGATCCACATTTCCTGGCGGCAGGACGCTTTCAGTACATCCACGTTGCCATAGGTCGAGTGAACGCGAGATTTGTAGTGGAAGCCCGTCAACTGCAGTGGGAATTTATCCGCCAGCGGATCGCTTAAACTTTCAAAGCCCGGGGCGTAAACTGGCAATGGATCGATCACATCGTCTTCAGGCAATTCCCAGGTAGCCGCAATGTCTGCCAGCGCCTGAGAATAAATTTCAATTTTGCCCGATGGCGTTGTGAGCGGGTTGGCTTGAGGATCCTCACGGAACGCTTTGTACGCCACATGATGCCCTTCTGGATCGCGCTGTTTAAAGATCCCCTGCTTGCGGAACTCTTCAAACGTAGGCAGTTCAGGTATCGCTTTGCGCGACTGTTCATACAAATGACGCATCCACTCTTCCTGAGTACGGCCTTCCGTAAACTGCTGCTCAACGCCAAGGCGCTTCGCCAGTTCGCTGGTCATTTGGTAGATGGTCTTGCATTCAAAGCGAGGTTTGATGGCCTGATCGGTGAAAATCACATACGACATATTCCCGCAGGAGGCATCCAGCGCGAAGTCCATTTGTTCAGACGCTGTGCAGTCTGGCAGCAAAATATCCGCGTATTTCGCCGAGGACGTCATGTGGCAATCAATGACGACAATCATCTCGCACTTCTTATCATCCTGCAGGATTTCATGCGTGCGGTTGATATCAGAGTGCTGGTTAATCAGACAGTTACCAGCATAGTTCCAGATCATCTTAATGGGCACATCAAGCTTATCTTTACCGCGAACACCGTCACGCAGTGCCGTCATTTCCGGGCCGCGCTCAATGGCGTCCGTCCACATAAACATCGAGATACTGGTTTCAACCGGGTTTTCCAGCGTCGGCATACGTTCAAACGGCAGATCGTAAGAGCCTTCACGCGCACCGCTGTTGCCACCATTAATACCGACGTTACCGGTCAGGATAGCCAACATAGAAATAGCACGGGTGGCAATTTCACCATTGGCGTGACGCTGTGGTCCCCAACCCTGACTGATGTAGGCAGGTTTGGCGCTGCCAATTTCACGTGCCAGCTTAACGATGCGTTCAGCAGGAATACCGGTTATCTGCGCGGCCCATTCCGGGGTCTTCGCGATACCGTCTTTACCCTGACCTAAAATGTAAGCCTTATAGTGGCCATTCTTTGGTGCGCTCGCCGGGAGAGTTTTCTCGTCATACCCCACGCAGTATTTATCGAGGAACGGTTGATCAACCATATTTTCGGTAATCAACACGTACGCCAGGCCATTGACCAGTGCCGCATCGGTGCCCGGACGAATCGGGATCCATTCATCTTCACGACCCGCACCGGTGTCCGTGTAGCGCGGATCGATAATAATCATTCGCGCATTGGATTTCTGCCGTGCCTGTTCAAGGTAATACGTCACCCCGCCACCGCTCATGCGGGTTTCACCAGGGTTATTACCAAACAGAACAACCAGTTTACTGTTTTCGATATCAGACGGACTGTTACCGTCCGCCCAGCCGCCGTAGGTATAGTTCAAACCAGCCGCGATTTGTGCAGAAGAGTAATCCCCGTAGTGGTTCAGATAACCACCACAGCAGTTCATCAGACGAGCGACCAGCGTTTTACCCGGTGGCCATGAGCGTGTCATGGTTCCGCCCAGCGTACCGGTGCCGTAGTTCAGGTAGATAGACTCGTTGCCGTAGTCTTTGATCAGGCGCTGCATGTTGGTGGCGATGATGTCATAGGCCTCATCCCAACTGATGCGCTCAAACTTACCTTCACCGCGCTTACCCACGCGCTTCATTGGGTATTTCAGCCGATCCGGATTATAGACACGACGGCGCATAGAGCGGCCGCGCAGGCAGGCTCTAACCTGGTGCAGGCCGTCATAATTGTCATCGCCGGTGTTGTCGGTTTCAACATATTTGATTTCACCGTCCACCACGTGCATACGCAGCGGACAGCGGCTACCGCAGTTCACCGTACAGGCGCTCCAGATCACTTTCTCATTGATCTGCGCCGGATTAATGGCTTCTGCA
>NZ_SZWV01000068.1:210565-216901 GCF_005280945.1 Citrobacter sp. wls718 | reverse complement strand
ACCTCAGCTGCCAGCACGGCATCGGGGATCTTAGTTTTCATAGTGGCTCACTCTGCTGCTCACAATAAATAAAGAAACGCTGTATAGATACTTATATATCGATATTATCGTTATACAGACTGATAAATAGTGAATTTGCGTAAAGACAGAGATAAATACTGACTTTCATTCGAAGGTAGTATTACCACTAATGAGGTAAGGGTTATTGTTCGACGTCAAGCAGGCATAAAAAAAGCGCCCGCAGGCGCTTTTTTAGCAGGGAAAGCTAACTTATCCGATGTATTCCAGGCCATTCATATACGGACGGAGTACTTCCGGAACCTGAATGCGGCCATCGGCCTGCTGGTAGTTTTCCATTACGGCAACCAGCGTACGACCAACCGCCAGACCAGAACCGTTCAGCGTATGCACCAAACGGGTCTTCTTGTCGGACTTGCTGCGGCAACGTGCCTGCATGCGACGCGCCTGGAAATCCCACACGTTGGAGCAGGAAGAGATTTCACGGTAGGTATTTTGCGCCGGGATCCACACTTCCAGATCGTAGGTTTTGCATGCGCCGAAGCCCATGTCACCAGTACACAGAATGATCTTACGGTACGGCAGACCCAGCAACTGAAGGACTTTCTCGGCATGACCGGTCATTTCCTCCAGCGCGTCCATCGAATCTTCAGGACGAACGATCTGCACCATCTCAACTTTATCGAACTGGTGCATACGGATCAGACCACGGGTGTCACGACCATAAGATCCCGCTTCTGAACGGAAGCATGGGGTATGCGCAGTCATTTTGATTGGCAGCGCATCTTCGTCAATGATCTCATCGCGCACCAGGTTGGTCAGCGGAACTTCTGCCGTTGGGATCAGCGCATAGTTGCTGCTGTCGGCTTCTTCGTCCAGCGGACGGGTATGGAACAGATCGCCGGCAAATTTCGGCAACTGACCCGTACCGTACAGCGTGTCATGGTTAACCAGATACGGAACGTAGTTTTCACTGTAGCCATGCTGTTCAGTATGCAGATCCAGCATGAACTGGGACAGCGCACGGTGCATACGCGCAATCTGCCCTTTCATGACCACGAAACGCGAGCCGGTCAGCTTAACAGCGGCGGCAAAATCGAGCCCCGCGTGCATTTCGCCCAGCGTAACGTGATCGCGAACGTCAAAATCAAACTCACGCGGCGTGCCCCAGCGGCTGACTTCGATGTTGTCATTTTCATCTTTACCGACCGGGACTTCGTCCGCTGGCAGGTTAGGAATGGTCAGCGCAATATCGCGAATCTCAGCCTGCAAGGTATCAAGTTCAGCTTTCGCGGCATCCAGCTCTTCGCCCAGTTTGTTCACTTCCAGACGTAAAGACTCGATATCTTCCCCGCGCGCTTTTGCCTGGCCAATGGATTTCGATCGAGAGTTACGCTCTGCCTGCAGATTTTCAGTTTGTACCTGCAGAACTTTACGACGCTCTTCAAGAGCGCGCAGCTTATCTACGTCCAGCTTAAAGCCCCGGCTTGCCAGTTTTTCAGCGACTGCGTCTGGCTCATTACGCAGCAGATTGGGATCGAGCATGCTTATCCTGTGCTTATCGAATTAAAATGGGAGAAAGTGACCACAGCCTGCAGTCACAGGGATACATTGCCAACATTACCGCAACGATCGCGCTAACGGTAGCGTTTTATAGGGCTATTTTGATCCTGTCCGGCAAGCCAGGCGAGCTTTTCGCCAATCTTACCCTCAAGACCTCTGTTTGTCGGGCGATAATAGCGTGTTTGTGCCAGTTCCTGCGGGAAGTACTCTTCGCCGGCAGCATACGCATTCGGCTCGTCGTGCGCGTAGCGATATTCCTGGCCGTAGCCCATTTCTTTCATTAACTTCGTCGGCGCATTACGCAGATGCACGGGTACGTCGTAATCCGGACGATCGCGTGCATCTGCCAACGCCGCTTTATAGGCGGTATACACCGCGTTACTCTTCGGCGCGCAGGCCAAATAAACAATCGCCTGGGCAATCGCCCGCTCACCTTCCGCAGGTCCAACGCGAGTGAAACAATCCCATGCCGAAATCGCCACCTGCATGGCTCGGGGATCGGCATTACCCACGTCTTCAGAAGCGATCGCCAGACAGCGGCGTGCAACATACAGCGGATCGCCCCCTGCAGTAATGATGCGTGCGTACCAGTAGAGGGCCGCATCCGGCGCGCTTCCGCGTACTGATTTATGTAATGCCGAGATAAGATCGTAAAAACGATCGCCTTTATTATCAAAGCGTGCGCTACGCTCTCCGGCAATCTCTGTCAGCAATGTGGGTTGTAAAACGCGTTTTCCGCTGACGTCGACTTCCGCCATATCGGCCATCATTTCCAGCGTATTTAGTGCCCGACGCGCATCGCCATTCACCAGCTCGGCAATGGCCCGACGGGTTTCATTCGGCAGAACAATATCCTGGCCGCCGTAGCCTCGCGCTTTGTCCGCCATCGCCTGATCCAGTACCTGCTCGATATCGTCGGTAGTGAGCGATTTAAGCAGATAGACGCGCGCACGCGACAGTAATGCCGAGTTCAGTTCAAACGAGGGGTTTTCAGTCGTGGCGCCTATAAACGTAATGGTGCCATCTTCAATATGCGGGAGAAAGGCGTCCTGCTGACTTTTATTAAAGCGGTGGACTTCATCCACAAACAATATAGTGCGCCGACCGGCGTTACGATTCTGACGCGCACGTTCAATCGCTTCACGAATTTCTTTCACACCCGAGGTGACGGCCGAAATGCGTTCAACGTCTGCGTTCGCGTAGCGGGCGATCACTTCAGCAAGAGTCGTTTTACCCGTGCCAGGAGGACCCCATAAGATCATGGAGTGCAGGTGCCCGGCCTCGATGGCGCGTGGCAAGGGCTTACCTGCAGCCAGCAAATGCTGCTGGCCGATATACTGCGCTAAATTTTCTGGCCGCATACGCGCGGCCAGCGGCTGAAAGGTATTATCAGAAAAATCGAGCGACAGATTACCCACTCACACGCCTCTACTTACGTTGATCGTCTACCGTGACACCCTGCGGAGGGGTAAAGGTGAATTTGGATGGTTCGATTGCGCCATTCTGCTGAGATTTCAGCTGATAGCTACTGCGCTGATCGTCCTGCTCGACGGCGCTAAACTGATGGATAGTGCCGTCGCGTCCCACATTGATGGTGAACTGCTTCAGATTGCCGCTGCTGGTTTTCGGAGTCAACACGAAGTCATCACCGTTTTGCTTGATGTTGTACTGCTGCCAGTCGCTGGACTGGTTGCGCGCAATCAGCATAAACGGCGTATTACCCGTGGCATCTTTCAGCCAGGTTGCCGTGGCCTGTTCGACAAACGGATTAAAGAACCACAGCGTTTTACCGTCGGAGACCAGAATGCTTTCATCAGGCTGTGTCATATGCCAGTTAAACAGGTTCGGACGTTTAACCCACAGGTCACCCTGACCTTCCTGTACCGCTGCGCCGCTACCATCAGTCACCTTCTGAGTAAAGCTGGCATGGAAGCTACTGACTTTATCCAGACGGCTTTTCAGGTCACTGGCGGCGTCAGCCCAGACGCTGCTCACCACAAAGCTCGACAGTAATGCACAGGTGATTGCGATCTTTTTCATCGTTATTCCTCAAAATTCGTCACTCCCGACGGGGAGATCCCTCTGCTATCCATTCCAGGCCAAAAATCAGCATGAGGAAAGTAGAAAATACTGAATTACTTAACTTTGCAATCAATCGAAGGGCGGCGGCGCCAGCACTTCACGATTACCATTATGCCCTTGCTCACTGACAATCCCCTGCGCTTCCATCTGCTCGATGATACGTGCCGCGCGGTTGTAACCGATGCGGAACTGACGCTGGACGCCGGAGATGGAGGCTTTGCGTTTTTGGGTAACAAAATTCACCGCCTGATCAAACAGCGGATCCAGTTCTTCCCCATTGTCAAAACCACCGCCGCCGCCTTCGCTTTCGCTATCAGAAGTGATGCCCTCAACGTATTGCGGACGGCCGCGCGCTTTCCAGTCTTGAACAACGGCATGAACTTCTTCATCACGCACAAAGGCACCGTGTACACGCACCGGAATTGTCGAGTTTGGTGCGGAATAAAGCATATCCCCCATCCCTAACAGGGATTCAGCACCTGACTGATCAAGGATGGTACGCGAATCAATTTTACTCGACACGGTAAAGGCAATACGGGTCGGGATGTTGGCTTTGATAAGCCCGGTAATCACATCAACCGACGGACGCTGGGTCGCCAGCACCAGGTGGATCCCCGCCGCACGCGCTTTTTGCGCCAAACGAGCGATCAGTTCTTCCACTTTTTTACCGACGGTCATCATCAGGTCAGCAAATTCATCAACCAGGACAACGATATAAGGCTCTTTTTTCAGCACCGGATGGGTAACATCCATGCTATCGCCCGGTTTCCAGTACGGGTCCGGGATCGGGCGCCCCATACGATCCGCTTCTGCGATCTTCTCGTTGTAACCCGCCAGATTACGCACGCCCAGCGCTGACATCAGTTTGTAGCGGCGTTCCATTTCATTGACGCTCCAGCGCAACGCGTTGGCAGCATCCTTCATATCTGTAACCACTTCCGTCAACAGATGCGGAATGCCCTCATAAACCGACAACTCGAGCATTTTTGGGTCGATCATAATGAATCGCACATCTTCCGGCTGTGCCTTATACAGCATGCTGAGGATCATAGCATTGACCCCAACAGACTTACCGGAACCCGTGGTACCCGCCACCAGCAGATGCGGCATCTTCGCCAAATCAGCCGTAACCGGTTCGCCGGCAATATCTTTACCGAGCACTACGGTCAGCGGAGAAGGATTATCACGGAATTTCGCGTTATCCAGCACTTCGCGCAGGTAGACGGTCTGCCGTTTTTTGTTCGGTAATTCCAACCCAACATAAGGTTTACCTGGAATAACCTCCACCACACGAACCGCAGCGGTTGACAGTGAACGCGCCAGGTCTCGGGAGAGGTTAGAAATCCGTGCAGCCTTAACACCCGGAGCCAAATTCAGTTCAAAACGGGTTATCACCGGGCCCGGTGAATAGTTCACCACATCAGCCTTAATACGGAAATCTGCTAAGCGTGCTTCCACCAGTCGCGCCATTTGCTCCAGCGCGAAGGTGTCCACCGGCTCAACTTCACTCGGTGGCGGGGTGAGCAGATCCAGCGATGGCAGCAGCGTGGTTGGACGCTGAACAGGACGGCTGTCGCCATTGCGCATCAATAATGGATGGATCAGGCTATCCTGCGGCTGCGGTGTAACAGGCTGTGACGGTTGCTGATAATGCTGCTGCGGCGCAACAGGTTGTGGCGCCTGCTGATAATGCTGCTGCGGTGCAACAGGCTGTGGCGGCTGCTGATAATGCTGCTGCGGCACAGGCTCCGGTTCAGGCATAACGCTTGGGGTAAACAGCGGCTCATGCGGGCCATCATCCACCAGTGCTTTCATCGGCGAGAAAGCAAAGTCATCTAACGAGAACGGATTAGCGCCCGCAGGCTGTTCGCCGGAATAGCGCTGCTGCTGGGAAGAGGCAAACTGACGGGCCAACTCCGCTTCTGCTGCGGACTCTTCGTCCTCAATCTGATGCGTATTGTCCTGATACTCTTCACCATAACGATGCTGCTGCGACTGGGCGAACTGACGCGCCAGCTCATCCTGTTGCATCGCTTCAATTTCATCGTCGGTATAATCCGTATCAAGCTGCTCTTCTCGCGCTTTCTCTTCGGCCATACGTTGCGACGGTAGTTTGATACCATATGAAGCCAGCTCACGACGCGTTGGCACACGGACGCGATTTGGACGCGGCAACTGCGGACCAATGCCTTCTTTCACCTGTGGACGCGGCGCACCGCTACCCGCCAGACTAAACACAGGTGCAGCAACAGCAGCGGCCCCAGCGCCCATTGCGGCGTTTTTCACTCCGGCAGCCAGCGGCGCGACGGCCGCGACGGATTCAACCGGCGGTATAGATGCGGCAGTTGGCATTGATGGCATTGACGGTTTAATTCGCTCAGGTTCCTGCAGTGGTTCAGGAATGGGCTGATACCAGGCCGCGAGCTGTTCACGCTCACGCGCGCGCTTTTCTTCCACCTCTTCAAAGTAATAGAGTGGCGGACGCGCCGGTTTCGTCTCTTCCACAACCGGTTCAGGCTCGACAACCGGCGGTTGCTCAACAACAGGCTCCTGCACGAAAGCTGGCGGCTGCTGATACGCAGGCTGCTGGAATGTGGATTCCTGCTGGTAAGCCGGCTGCGGGTGATAAACAGGATCCGGTGAAGGAACCGGCTGCTGTACCGGCTGTTGCTG
>NZ_SZWV01000068.1:166315-210514 GCF_005280945.1 Citrobacter sp. wls718 | reverse complement strand
AGGCGGCTGCCACTGCGGCTGCATTTGCGGCTGCGGAGCTACCGGCTGTTGGTATTGAGGTTCGACAACGGGCGGCACAGCATATTGCGGCTGAGGCTCAACCGGTGCGGGCTGCTGCCACGGCTCATAAGGCTGTGCCGTCGGTTGAGTATATTGTGCAGGCTGCGGATAACCTTCGTAGGCAGGAGTCACAACCGGCTCAGCCACCTGTGGCGCTGGCGCAGGTTGCCATGCAGCAGTCGGTGCAGGCTGAACAGGAACGCCACCGGAAACCAGCGGAGCTTGCATTAAAGGATCGGCTGGCGCACTCCAGGCCTGCGCGGTCGCCGTGGCTGCTGCTGCGGCTGTCACAGGCTCAGTCACCGAGTGACCACTTAGCAGCGGGTCGAACTCATCATATTCAGGCAGCGTCGCGCGATTACCCGAGAACAGAACATCATTCGGATCGGCGGCAACACCACGGGCGCTGTATTCAATTTCATCTTCGTCGTCCATCCGTTTACCGGAGAACAGTGCAGCATCGGTATGACGACCAAGCGGATTGGTAAACTTCTCGGTCAGCCGCTTACGACGTGCTAATGCCCCACGAAGAATACGCGCCCGGCGTGATTCATGCGGTTTTCCTTCGGCGATGTCGACGGACTCTTCATCGTCTTCATATTCTTCGTCATCGACCCATGTATCGTCACGACGAGTGCGGTTACTGGCAAAGGTCAGGATATTGAGTAACCAGCCGCCCAGTTTTTCCGCAATGCTCACCCATGACCAACCGGTAAACAACGTCAGACCTGCCGCCCAGATACACAATAGTGTGAGTGTTCCCCCGCTGCTATGCAGCAGAGGTTGTAGCGTGGTACTGAGCAGACTGCCAATCACGCCGCCAGACGCGAAATACCAGATATCATCGGCATTGATTGCCGCCAGTCCGCAAGAGGTGAGAATGAGCGCCAGAACGCCAATGATGCGCAGCGATACGGCGAAATAGTCAACGTACTCGTCACTGGCCTGATGTCGCCAGGTAAACCAACAGCCCCCAACAATGATCACAGGTAGGGTGTAGGCCATGATGCCAAAAATAAAGAACAGCGTGTCCGCCAACCATGCTCCGGGTATTCCCCCAAGATTGTGGATAGGCTCGTGCCACGCGGTTTGCGACCAGCTGGGATCCGAAGGGTTAAAGCTGAGTAAGGCAGCCATCAACCAGACGGCAAAAAGGGCAATAAGGATCAGTAGCGCTTCCAGAAGTCGGCGCCCGCTGCTTAACTTCGTCAATGTGACGTCTTTGTCTTCAGTGTATTCCTGGCTCAAAAACGGCTCTCCAGGTTTCAGGCTTTTCCTGCCCGATGCTAAAACGGACAACAGCACCGGGTTGCCCCGGCACTGTTGCTGTATGGATTAACAGGAGTGTAATCAAACTACGTCGATTTTGCACCTGTTCCGTGTTAGCGCGTCTTAATTACCAGACGATTGCTCTGTTTAACTTCTTCCATTACCACGTAAGTACGTGTGTCATTCACGCCAGGCAGACGCAGCAGGGTTTCCCCCAATAGCTTGCGGTATGCTGACATATCCGGTACGCGTGTTTTCAGCAGGTAGTCGAAATCACCGGAAACCAAATGACACTCTTGAATTTCTTCAAGTTTTTGCACTGCAGTGTTGAACTGCTCAAAGACATCCGGTGCGCCACGATTCAGAGTAATCTCAACAAAAACCAGAAGTGATGCATCCAGATAATGCGGGTTTAACAGCGCCGTATAGCCCTGAATAAATCCCTGTCTTTCTAACCGACGCACACGCTCAAGGCAGGGCGTTGGTGAAAGTCCCACTCGTTTAGAAAGCTCGACGTTAGAAATACGCCCATCCTTTTGCAGCTCATTAAGAATGTTACGATCGATACGGTCGAGATCTTTGCCAGGGCGCTTCTTACTATCTACCATTATTATTGTCTCTCTGTATTCCTTCCCTACTCCTGCCTGACCCTTCTAACATCACTGTTCAGAGTCGCTACCCATCACAATACCCGAAACCCAGAGGGATTTACGGTGTGAAATGTCTGGGTTTATGGTGAGAAGACCGTTGCCTGTCGGCGGCTATCGACATCACGAATGGCATCTGTCCACACCATGCGTAGATTTCGCTAACTCGGTAAACATGGTATCTGGATGCATGATTATGCAGCACACACACGACACAGTTTTTTTCTTCCTTGAATGTTTTCGCAAAACAGCAGGGGATTGTCAAAGCAAAACATCGATTTTTAGTACAACATGCCAGTTATTCATTGGGAGTGATGGAAAATCGTCATTTTATCGCCTTATAACTGGCCGATTTTAAGTAGAAATCGTTATGTCCCGTCATACTTCATGTTACCTGTGCGTTGGTTGACGTCCTTGCCGCCTGTCTGGCCGATCATCGGCTCCCGCTATTGCACAAATTGTTAACAAAATTGCCATGCTCTTTTTTTACGCCTGCAAATTCCCTACAATCCAGTTCATTGCCTGCCAACAACTATGGGGATCTCATGGGCACGACCAAACACAGTAAACTTCTTATTCTGGGTTCAGGCCCTGCCGGGTATACCGCTGCGGTCTATGCTGCACGCGCAAACCTGCAACCGGTACTGATTACCGGTATGGAAAAAGGGGGTCAGTTGACCACGACGACGGAAGTCGAAAACTGGCCTGGCGACCCGCACGATCTTACGGGCCCACTGCTGATGGAACGTATGCATGAGCATGCGACAAAATTTGAGACGGAAATCATTTTTGATCACATCAGCAAGGTTGATCTGCAGAACCGTCCGTTCCGTCTGACCGGCGACAGCGGCGAGTACACCTGCGATGCGTTGATTATCGCCACCGGCGCTTCCGCTCGCTACCTTGGCTTACCGTCTGAAGAAGCGTTTAAAGGTCGCGGTGTTTCTGCCTGTGCGACCTGTGACGGATTCTTCTATCGCAACCAGAAGGTGGCGGTTATCGGCGGTGGCAACACGGCTGTAGAAGAAGCGTTGTATCTGGCGAATATCGCCTCTGAAGTGCATTTGATTCACCGTCGCGACAGCTTCCGTGCAGAAAAAATCCTTATCAAGCGCCTGATGGATAAAGTCGAAAACGGCAACATCGTGCTGCACACGCACCGCACGCTGGAAGAAGTAACCGGCGATCAAATGGGCGTCACCGGACTGCGTCTGCGTGATACCCAAAACACCGATAACGTCGAGTCTCTGGACGTTGCAGGACTGTTTGTCGCCATTGGTCACAGCCCGAACACCGCGATTTTTGAAGGCCAGCTTGAGCTGGAAAACGGCTACATCAAAGTTCAGTCCGGCATTCACGGTAATGCGACGCAAACCAGCATTCCAGGCGTGTTCGCGGCCGGTGACGTGATGGACCATATTTATCGCCAGGCGATTACCTCTGCAGGTACGGGTTGTATGGCAGCCCTTGATGCAGAGCGTTATCTCGACGGTCTGGCTGACGCCTGCAAATAAGTTTTACAAATCAGTAACAAAAGTAAAAAAGGCGACTATCAGTCGCCTTTATTTTTGCCCCGTTGTAACATTGTCCTGCCTAAAAATTCCTATAACTCACCTGCTAAGCGAGCAATGAATAAAACCCGTCAAAAAGAGCTAACACGCTGGTTAAAACAGCAAAGTGTCATTTCCCAGCGTTGGCTGAATATTTCACGCCTGTTAGGCTTCGTCAGCGGCCTGTTAATTGTCGCTCAGGCCTGGCTCCTGGCACGCATTCTTGATCACATGATCATGGATAATATTCCCCGCGAAGCCCTTCTGCTCCCTTTCATCGTATTAGTGCTGATTTTCATCCTGCGTGCATGGGTGGTCTGGCTACGTGAGCGGGTCGGTTTTCACGCGGGACAGCACATTCGTTTTGAAATTCGCCGTCAGGTTCTGGACCGTCTGCAACAGGCAGGCCCCGCGTGGATCCAGGGTAAACCAGCCGGAAGTTGGGCCACGTTGGTGCTCGAGCAGATTGACGATATGCATGATTACTACGCGCGTTATCTGCCGCAAATGGCGCTTGCCGTCTGCGTCCCCATTTTGATTGTCGCGGCCATTTTCCCGTCTAACTGGATAGCTGCCCTTATTCTGCTTGGCACTGCACCGCTAATCCCCATGTTTATGGCAATGGTCGGTATGGGCGCTGCTGATGCTAACCGACGTAACTTTCAGGCGCTAGCCCGACTCAGCGGTCATTTCCTCGACCGCTTGCGTGGTATGGAAACGTTAAGAATATTTGGTCGCGGCGAAGCGGAAACAGAAAGCATTCGTGCGGCATCACAAGATTTTCGCCAGCGCACCATGGAAGTTCTGCGCCTCGCGTTCCTCTCCTCCGGCGTACTGGAATTTTTCACCTCGCTGTCCATCGCGCTGGTGGCGGTTTACTTTGGCTTCTCGTACCTCGGCGAACTCAACTTCGGCCACTATGGCGTTGGTGTTACCTTAGCCTCTGGATTCCTGGCACTGATTCTTGCGCCTGAGTTTTTCCAGCCCTTGCGCGATCTGGGCACGTTTTATCATGCCAAAGCCCAGGCCGTCGGTGCCGCAGACAGCCTGAAAACGTTCATGGAAACGCCGCTGGCGCATCCTGAACGTGGCGACATTGAGCTGGCCGTAAAAGAGCCGGTTTCGATTACCGCAGAAGATCTGGTTATCACCTCCCCGGAAGGAAAAGTGCTTGCTGGTCCACTTAACTTCTCGCTGCCAGCCGGTCAGCGCGCGGTACTGGTGGGACGTAGCGGCTCTGGTAAGAGCTCGCTGCTGAACGCCCTTTCTGGTTTTCTCTCGTACCAGGGTTCGCTGCGAATTAATGGTTTTGAGCTTCGCTCCCTGGCTCCTGACTCCTGGCGAAAACAGCTGTCGTGGGTAGGACAGAACCCACAGCTTCCTGCCCCAACGTTGCGCGATAATGTGCTGCTGGCACGTCCAGATGCCAGTGAACAACAGCTTCAGGCCGCGCTCGACAGCGCCTGGGTAAGTGAGTTTTTACCCCTGCTGCCTCAGGGCGTGGATACCCCGGTCGGCGATCAGGCCGCCCGGCTTTCCGTCGGGCAAGCGCAGCGCGTTGCCGTCGCCCGCGCCTTGCTCAATCCGTGTCAGCTAATGCTACTGGACGAACCCGCCGCTAGCCTCGATGCGCACAGCGAGCAGCGCGTCATGCAGGCGCTGAATGCAGCATCACGCCGCCAGACCACGCTGATGGTCACGCACCAGCTTGAAGACCTTACCGAGTGGGATGCCATTTGGGTCATGCAGGACGGACAGATCGTCGAGCAAGGCACTTATGCTCAACTGAGCGCAGCCAACGGGACTTTTGCAACACTGCTGGCTCACCGTCAGGAGGACATCTAAATGCGCGCTTTGCTACCTTATCTGACGCTGTATAAACGTCATAAATGGATGTTAACGCTGGGAATTATTCTGGCGATCATCACGCTATTAGCCAGTATCGGCTTGCTGACACTTTCCGGTTGGTTCCTCTCCGCTTCCGCGGTGGTTGGCGTCACCGGGATTTACAGTTTTAACTATATGCTCCCCGCTGCCGGCGTGCGCGGTGCGGCGATCACCCGTACCGCAGGTCGTTATTTCGAGCGACTGGTCAGTCACGACGCGACATTCCGTGTGTTGCAGCACCTGCGTATTTATACATTTAGTAAGCTGCTGCCACTCTCTCCGGCGGGTCTGGCCCGTTATGGCCAGGGTGAACTGCTTAACCGCATCGTTGCGGATGTCGATACGCTTGATCACCTTTATCTGCGCGTCATCTCTCCGCTGGTTGGGGCATTTGTCGTGATTATGGTGGTGACGCTGGGTCTGAGCGTGCTCGATCTCACGCTGGCCATCACCCTTGGCGGCATCATGCTGCTGACCTTGTTTATTTTGCCTCCTCTGTTTTATCAGGCCGGAAAACGTACCGGGCAAAACCTGACGCACCTGCGCGGGCAATATCGCCAACAGCTGACCTCCTGGCTGCAGGGCCAGGCCGAGCTGACCATTTTTGGCGCAAGTGTTCGCTATCGAGCACAAATGGAAGCCACAGAGTTACAGTGGCACGAAGCTCAGCGTCGCCAGTCCGAATTAACGGCGCTGTCTCAGGCCCTAATGCTGGTGATTGGCGCACTGGCCGTCATCGTGATGCTCTGGATGGCCTCGGGCGGCGTGGGAGGCAATACCCAGCCAGGTGCGCTGATTGCGCTGTTTGTGTTCTGCGCACTGGCCGCATTTGAAGCCCTGGCCCCGGTAACGGGTGCATTTCAGCACCTCGGTCAAGTGATCGCCTCTGCCCTGCGCATTACAGAACTGACGGAACAAAAACCGGAAGTCACTTTCCCCGACGCAGGATCGACGGTTTCTGGGCCGATTACCCTCACGCTGCGCGACGTTTGTTTCAGCTACCCGGGCCAGGCGCAAAATGCGCTGGATACCCTCTCCCTGCAAGCAAAACCCGGCGAGCATGTTGCGATTCTCGGCCGCACCGGCTGTGGAAAGTCCACCCTGCTACAACTGCTGACCCGCGCCTGGAACCCGCAACACGGTGAAATTTTGTTTAACGACCGCCCGATTTCAACCCTGAGTGAGTCAACGCTGCGTCAAAGCATCAGCGTTGTGCCGCAACGTGTGCACCTGTTTAGCGCCACATTACGCGACAACCTGCTGCTGGCCGCGCCGCAGGCCAGTGATGACGCATTATCCGAAATACTGTGCCGCGTTGGTCTGGAAAAACTGCTGGAAGATGATGGCCTCAACGCCTGGTTAGGTGAAGGGGGTCGTCAGCTTTCCGGCGGCGAACTCCGCCGTCTGGCAATCGCTCGCGCGGTACTCCACGATGCCCCGCTGATGCTGCTGGATGAACCTACCGAAGGACTGGACGCTACCACCGAAAGCCAAATGCTTGAATTGATTAGTGATGTCATGCGAGATAAAACGGTATTGATGGTGACGCATCGCCTGCGCGGGCTATCGCGTTTTAATCAAATAATAGTGATGGACAACGGACACATTATTGAGCAAGGTAATCACGCAGATCTGTTAGCCAGGCAGGGGCGTTATTACCAGTTTAAGCAACGTCTGTAAGCTATTATTGAACGATCGACTCGCGTAGTGGAGTTTCGCTGTCATGCGCCTGGTGCAACTGTCCCGCAATTCTATCGCCTTCCCGTCACCGGAAGGCGCGTTACGCGAACCTAACGGTTTGTTAGCGCTGGGTGGCGATCTCAGCCCTGCCCGTCTGCTTATGGCGTACCAGCGCGGTATTTTTCCGTGGTTTTCTCCTGGCGACCCAATTCTTTGGTGGTCGCCCGATCCGCGCGCCATTTTGTGGCCTGAGACATTTCATCTTAGCCGTAGCATGAAGCGTTTTCATAAACACTCACCTTATCGTGTCACGTTAAATTACGCCTTTGGTCAGGTGATTGAAGGTTGTGCCAATGACCGCGAAGAAGGGACCTGGATAACGCGTGATATTGTTGACGCTTACCACCGCCTGCATGAATTGGGGCACGCGCATTCCATTGAAGTGTGGCGGCACAATGAATTAGTCGGCGGTATGTACGGCGTTTCGCAAGGCACGCTCTTCTGCGGTGAATCAATGTTCAGTCGTCAGGAAAATGCCTCAAAAACCGCGTTGCTTGTTTTTTGCGCTGAATTTAGCCAGCAGGGTGGGAAGTTAATTGACTGTCAGGTGTTAAATGGACATACAGCGTCGCTGGGCGCCGTCGAAACGCCGCGTCGGGAGTACCTTGAACACTTGAGCAGACTGCGCCAGCAGCGGTTACCCAGCCATTTTTGGGTACCCCGGACGTTATTTTTACCTCAGGAGTGAATGTTTTCGGCACATTTTTTGTCGGGGTGTTATAATTGCGTCGCAGAGTTGGTTTAGCCCATTACCCCGCCGCCGTTAAGGAACAGTTCGCGTCAGGCAACGCCTATCGTTTATCTCATCGTTCCCTTACACGTTGCGCTTTAAGTGCGGCTTTGCCGTGTGTGGATAGAGTAATGCGCCAAACTTGATTTGCTGTATTTTAATCGCGCAAATCTTTACTTATTAAAAGAACTTCGGCATTATCTTGCCGGTTCAAATTACGGTAGTGATACCCCAGAGGATTAGATGGCCAAAGAAGACAATATTGAAATGCAGGGTACCGTTCTCGATACGTTACCTAATACCATGTTCCGCGTAGAGTTAGAAAACGGTCACGTGGTTACTGCACACATCTCCGGTAAAATGCGTAAAAACTATATCCGCATCCTGACGGGAGACAAAGTGACTGTTGAACTGACCCCGTACGACCTGAGCAAAGGCCGCATTGTCTTCCGTAGTCGCTGATTTTTTTCACGCCAGACTGGCGTCCAGATAATAAAAGGTCGGTATATCCGGCCTTTTTTGTGGGCCAAATTTGAGGCTTTAGTCCTCAATCATGCGTGCATATTCTTCCGTCAGGAAATCCACTAATGCGCGCACCGAGGGTAATAACCCCCTACGCGATGGAAAGACCGCGTGAATAATCTCCCGCCTCGGTTCCCAGCCATCCAGCAATGCCACCAGCTCCCCTGCGGCTAATTGATCCTTGACCATTAACTGCGGGAGTTGCACCACGCCTACCCCGGCAACCGCGGCCTCGCGCAGCGCCAGCATATCTGTGGTGATCATACGCGGCGTAAAATGCACTTCCGCGCGGGCATCCTGTGGGCCAAACAACTCCCAACGATGAACATGTTTCCCCGCTGCCAGACTCAGCCCGGGCCAACGGGTCAGCTCTGCTGGGGCGTGTAATATCCCCATCTGCTCAACCAATCGCGGACTGGCATACAGCCGGTGCCCTCTGTCAGCAAGCACCCGCATGACCAAATCACTGTCTTCAAAAGGACGAGGTCGGACGCGAATCGCCACATCCAGACCTTCTCCGACGACGTCAACGCGGCGATTCGTGGCTTCAAGCTGTACTGCGACATCCGGATAACGCGCCATGAACCGGGCCAGCATGGGGCCGATATGGACATGCAACAGCGTCACCGGGCACGTCAGTTTAACAATGCCACGTGGCTCAACCTGCAACGCCGCAATGGCATCCTGTGCCGCCTGTGCCTCCACCAACATCGCCTTACAGTGTTCGTAAAAGGTCTGCCCGACCTCCGTGACATTAAACTGCCGGGTTGTTCGCTGAATCAAACGCACCCCCAGTCTCTCCTCCAGTTGCGCAATACGCCGACTGAGTTTGGATTTGGGCTCATCAAGCGCACGGCCTGCCGCTGCGAATCCTCCCTCTTCGACAACATGCACAAACCATGCGAAATCATTGAGATCCAACTTCGTCATCTTATTGTCCTATTAATGAGACGGTGAGGACTATTTTAGCCACTACTCAGCTCGCTGTCATGGATATAAGCTTATTCACATCAAGATAACGCCACTGAGGAGATACATATGAAACACGTAACAGGCGTCTATACCGCACCTCGCCCACACTGGGTTGGCGATGGATTTCCAGTTCGCTCGATGTTCTCTTACCAGTCTCATGCTGAGCAGCTCAGTCCGTTCCTGCTGCTGGATTACGCGGGTCCGCATACCTTTACACCGGGTAATGAAAAGCGCGGCGTCGGTGAGCACCCGCACCGTGGTTTTGAAACAGTGACCATTGTTTACAGCGGTGAAGTTGAACATCGCGACTCAACCGGGCGCGGCGGCATTATCGGTCCAGGCGATGTGCAGTGGATGACAGCAGGGGCCGGGATTTTACACGAAGAATTTCATTCGCCGGAATTTACCCGTAAGGGCGGCGAGCTGGAAATGGTCCAGCTGTGGGTCAACCTGCCAGCCAAAGACAAAATGACCGTGCCGGGTTATCAGGGCATCAGCAGCGACGTTATTCCCACCGTCGACCTGCCAGATGACGCAGGTACCGTGCGCGTGATTGCGGGCAGCTATCAGGACACGAAAGGCCCCGCGCATACCTACTCACCGTTAAATGTGTGGGACATGCGCCTGCAAAGTAATCGCCCGGTCACGCTGTCCCAGCCGGAAGGATGGAGCACTGCGCTGGTGGTGCTGAAAGGCACGATCACCATCAACGGTGCCACCTCCGCGGGTGAGGCGCAACTGGTGGTATTAAGCCAGCAGGGTAAAACCCTACATATCGAGGCTAGTAGCGACGCCAGCGTGCTGCTGCTGTCAGGCGAACCGTTAAATGAACCCATTGTCGGTTACGGTCCGTTTGTGATGAACACAAAACAAGAGATCGCCGAAGCCGTACGCGATTTCAACTCCGGCCGTTTTGGCCAAATCTAAAGCGAAGGAGAATACGATGTCCAGTCCTGCAAATTTTAATGGTTCACGCCCGGTTATCGACGTAGATGATGCCGTGATGCTGCTTATCGATCACCAGAGCGGTCTTTTTCAGACCGTCGGTGATATGCCAATGCCCGAACTGCGTGCCCGTGCCGCTGCGCTGGCAAAAATAGCCACCCTGGCGAAGATTCCGGTGATCACCACCGCCTCCGTTCCACAGGGACCCAACGGCCCGTTGATTCCGGAAATCCACGCCAATGCGCCCCATGCTCAGTACGTGGCGCGCAAAGGCGAGATCAACGCCTGGGATAACGAAGACTTTGTTAAAGCCGTCAAAGCAACGGGTCGTAAAACGCTGATTATCGCCGGTACCATTACCAGCGTTTGCATGGCTTTCCCGGCCATCAGCGCGGTAGCGGAAGGGTATAAAGTGTTTGCCGTCATTGACGCTTCCGGCACTTACAGCAAGATGGCGCAGGAAATCACGTTGGCGCGAGTGGTACAGGCAGGCGTGGTGCCAATGGATACCGCAGCCGTTGCGTCTGAAATACAGCGGACCTGGAACCGGGAAGATGCCGCTGAATGGGCGGAAGTGTATACCAAAATCTTCCCAGCCTATCAGCTGCTGATCGAAAGCTACAGCAAGGCTCAGGAAGTCGTCACCAACGGTGAAAAACTGGACTCTCAGCGCTAATCATGTTCTCTGCGCCTGTCCGGGCGCAGAATATGTCTATTGCGTAACCAAACGAGAGTGAAGACGTAAATTCTGCTTGACCGTTTTAGCGCAACTCCCTATAGTAGCGCCCCGTTGCCCCCCAAGCGGTCAGGCAGCAATACAATACGGTGAGGTGTCCGAGTGGCTGAAGGAGCACGCCTGGAAAGTGTGTATACGGCAACGTATCGAGGGTTCGAACCCCTCTCTCACCGCCATATTTGAAGAAGAGCTCGTACGCAAGTACGGGCTTTTTTTTCGTCTATTGCATTTGCCGAATGCGGCCAACAACCCGCATCCATCCTTAGACCTGACAAGCGAAGCGTCATCAGGCATTCCCTGCGAAGAAAAGAAACTATTGTCGGCTGAGCAGCGTCAATACTTCATAGTGCGCGGTGTGCGGGAACATATCGAAAAGTTGAACCCGTTCTATGCGATAGCCTGGCAGCTCGCCAATATCCTTCGCCATGCTTTGCGCATTACAGCTGGAGTAGATGATAAACGGCGGTGCCATGTTGGAAAGATAATCACACAGGGGTTTACCAATGCCCCGACGCGGCGGATTCACCAGCACCAGATCCGGAACGTCTTCCTGTGCCGTCGCGAATTGGGTCGAATCGAGCGCTTGAAAGTGCAGATTCTGTAACCCCAACGTCTGCGCAGATTGTTTCGCACAGGCGATCGCCTCTGGTGCGATCTCGATACCCGTCAGTTTCATCTGCGACGTAGCGCAATGCAGGCCAAAACCGCCAACACCGCAAAACAGATCCCACATATGGTTGACCGAAAGCTGACGCACCCAATCGCGAGCCGTGCCATACAAACGCTCAGCCACTACCGGGTTGGTTTGAAAGAAACTCTGCGGGCGGATCCACAGCGGTACATCATTAAAACGTTCAGCCAGCGCCTGCTGCTCCGTCAGGAAGATTTCTGTCTCCCCTTCCATAATCGCCATATGCACTGGTTGGATATTGGCCGTTATCACCTTTAACTGCGGTAACTGCGCCTGCAGCCACGGCAACGCCGCGCGCAGTTGGCTCAGCTTGGCCTCTGAGCGTAAGACAAAACGCAGCATCATACCGCCGTCAAACTGGCTTTCCGTTAACAGCACATATTTCAGTTCGCCCCGCTTACGCGCTACGTTGTAAGGCGTCAACCCGGCACGGGCGATAAAGGGTTTTAGTGCGGAAAATACCGGCGCAAATGAGGCAGGATAAAGCGGACAGTCGCACAAATCTTCAGGTGTACCGTCACGATGCAGCATGCCCAATAGCGGTTTTTCCACGCTACCGCTCACCACCATTTTGGCTTTATTACGAAAAGCGCTCTCCGGGCCAGCGACGGGCGCGCACCACTCCCCGACCGAATAGTCGGTAAGAAGAGTCTGGAGATCGGCCATTTTTGCACGGAGTTGATCGCCAACGGGCTGTGTTATCCACTGACAGGAACGACAGCGATCGGCGTCATAAAGAGCGCACTGCATAAGAAAACCTTCAAATTAACCGGGGCGAAGATTATACACATTATTGCAGACGGAAGAACCGTCGACTGGATGCCGGAACAAACAGCAACAACAGCACCAGCATATCCGGTAATTTCTGCATCACCAGCGTGCGAAAAATTTCACGCTTCGATTCACCCGCAATACTGAACAGCTCGGGGTAACCATAACCTAACGATGCCGCCCACAAATAACCGGAGGCCACCACCTGGGTAAACAGATAAATCCAGCGCGCCCAGTTACGTCCTTTGACCAATGAAAAGGCACAGTAAATTTCGATAAACACTAGTATCAGACTGCTTAAAAACACCAGCGTTAAATTCCAGGTCTGCACGCTACGCTGGATAAATGCCATTGTCCCGCTCACACCCAACGTATTGAAAATCATCAACAGATCGAGGCCGCGGATCATAATAATAGCGAGCGCCGCCACCTGCACTAAAGCAGGAACGTTTAAGCGAGCATGTGATGTGGATGATTTCTTAAAAAATCCCAACGCGTCGTCTTCCGTGAAAACGGTGCAGCGCCACATGCTGCACCGAGTAGAGGTTGGCAGATTTTAGTTTTTTCAGCCGCGTCTTGCACGCTGGATATCGCGCAACCGCTGCTTTTCTGTCCGGGCCATCAGGTACCACGCGATAAATCCGATAATTCCTACCACGCCAAGAATCAGCGTCGCCAGCGCGTTAATTTCTGGATTAACCCCCATACGTACGCTGGAGAACACCAGCATCGGCAACGTCGTCGCCCCAGGACCGGAAACAAAGCTGGCGATCACCAGATCGTCAAGCGACAGGGTGAAAGCCAACAGCCAGCCGGAAATCACCGCCGGCATAATCATCGGCAGCGTGATGACAAAGAAGACCTTCAGCGGCGTGGCGCCAAGATCCATCGCCGCTTCTTCGATGGAGTGATCCAGTTCGCGCAAACGCGAGGAGATAACAACCGCCACATACGCCGTACAGAAAGTGACGTGCGCCAGCCAGATGGTTAACATCCCGCGATCTGCCGGCCAGCCAATAGCATGCGCCATGGCGACAAACAGCAACAACAGCGACAGGCCAGTGATGACATCCGGCATAACCAGCGGCGCTGTTATCATAAAGGCAAAGCCATTCGAACCCCGGAAACGACCAAAGCGCACCAGCACCACCGCAGCAATCGTGCCGAGGATCGACGCCATCGTCGCCGCACAAGCAGCAATGGTCAAACTCATCCCGACAGCGCTTATCATTGCAGTATCGTGGAGCAATTCACCGTACCAGCGCGTTGACCACCCTGCCCAGACCGTCACCAGTTTGGAGCTGTTAAACGAATAGATAACCAGCATCAGCATCGGCGCGTACAGGAAAGTGAACCCTATGACCAGGGTAAAAATACGCCACGGTGAGCGAACGACGGGTAAATTATTCATCCGTGTTCCCCCACACTTTTTTGCTGATATTTATGGAACCACATGATCGGCACAATCAATAACAGCAGCATAATAATGGCCACAGCCGACGCCACCGGCCAGTCACGGTTATTGAAAAACTCCTGCCACAACACACGGCCAATCATAATGCTGTCCGGCCCGCCCAGCAGTTCAGGGATCACAAACTCCCCGACCGCCGGGATAAACACCAGCATTGAGCCTGCGATGATCCCACCTTTGGTCAACGGCACGATCACGCTAAAGAACGTTTTCAGCGGTCGGGCCCCAAGATCCAGCGCCGCTTCCACCAGCGAATAGTCGATACGTGTCAACGCGGTGTAGATCGGCAGTACCATAAACGGCAAATATGCATAAACAATCCCGATATAGACCGCCAGATTGGTGTGCAGGATCGTCAGCGGCTGATCGATAACTCCCAGCCACATCAGAAAATTATTCAGGATCCCGTTATTTTTCAGGATCCCCATCCAGGCATACACGCGAATCAAAAACGAGGTCCAGGAAGGCAGGATCACCAGCAACAGCAGAATATTCCGCGTTGACGGTTTGCTGTGTGCCACAGCCCATGCCAGTGGATATCCCAGTAGCAAACAGCAGATCGTCGAAATCCCCGCCACCTGCAACGACTGCAGGTAAGCATCAACATACAGCGGGTCAGCCGTCAGTTGCAGGAAGTTGCCAACATTGAGCGTGATGGAGAGCTGGTCGTCTGCCCATGATATAAGGTCAGAATACGGGGGTATCGCCCGCGCCATCTCAGAAAAAGAGATCTTAAAGACGATTAAAAATGGCAGCAAAAACAGCAGAATCAGCCAGATATACGGCAGCGCAATAACCACCTTGCGCCCATGCTTCATCTGCATCCGCGACATAAACAGCGTGAAACGGCTCGCGTTGTCCACGCGCGCCGGAGGTTCAAGTGTACGCATTTTCACTCCTTAAACCGTCAACACTACGCAACTGTCCGCATCCCAACACAAACGCACCTCATCGCCCCAGGTCGGTAGCCCCTTACGGTAGCGATGTTCGTTTTGTAGCTGGGCACTCAACATCTGGCCGCTTTTTAAACGCACGTGGTACACCGACAAATCACCGAGATAGGCAATGTGAACCACTTCCCCCACCGCAAAGTTATAGCCATCCGCCGGTGGAGTCTCACAGAGCATAATTTTTTCCGGACGCAGCGCGACGTACACCGGGACGTTATCAACGATGGAGGCATCAGCATCGACTTTCAGCGGATGGACCAGCCCCGGAGAGTCAATGATCAGGCCGTCTTCCTGACGCGCTTTCAGTAGCCCCTCGAACACGTTTACCGAGCCAATAAATTCCGCGCTATAGCGGGTGGTCGGGTGCTCGTAAATCTCTTCAGGTTCGCCGATTTGCACGAACTTGCCGCGATTCATGATCGCAATACGCCCCGCCATCGTCATGGCTTCTTCCTGATCGTGCGTTACCATCACACAGGTCGCACCCACACGTTCGAGGATATCGACCACTTCCAGTTGCATGCGGTCACGTAGCTTTTTATCCAGCGCCCCCATCGGTTCGTCCAGCAGCAGCAGTTTAGGACGTTTTGCCAGGCTGCGCGCCAGTGCCACACGCTGTCGCTGACCGCCGGAAAGCTGATGCGGTTTGCGTTTGGCAAATTCCTGCATATGCACCAGGTCCAGCATCTCGTTGACCCGGCTGGTAATTTCAGCTTTCGGCAACTTGTCCTGCTTCAGGCCAAAGGCAATGTTCTGCTCCACCGTCATATGTGGGAACAGCGCGTAGGACTGAAACATCATATTAATCGGGCGCAGATACGGCGGGACGTGTGCTAAATCGACACCATCGAGCATAATTTGCCCGGTGGTCGGCAGTTCAAAGCCCGCCAGCATGCGCAGCAGAGTTGATTTGCCGCAGCCGGAGGCCCCTAGCAGGGCAAATATTTCGCCTTTGTAGATAGTCAGGCTGACGTCATCGACGGCGTGCTGGCCATCGAAAGACTTGGTCAGATTACGAATTTCAAGCAGCGGGGTTAGCGCTTTGCGGGTCTTCGCCTGTGGGCGGGGGGTCGCATCATTCACGTGAGTGCTCTCCGGCATAAAACAAAGAAACAGTGCAAATAACGCACCAGCATGGTGCGTATTGCCGGGTTATGAGTGTTCAGGGTTCGGGTGTCCCGGCGGACTTACGCGCCGCCGGGTCATCTCCCTGACGCGGGTTATTTCCCGCTTTTCACCTTGGTCCAGGCACGAGTACGGACACGATCGATCTTCGGATCCTGTACTTTCAGAGTGAACAACTTAGCTCGCACATCGGCCGGCGGGTAAATCCCCGGATTGTCACGAACTTCAGGGCTGACCAACGCCGTCGCCTCTTTGTTCGCGTTGGCGTAGAACACGTGGTCGGAAATATGGGCAATCACATCCGGACGCAGCAGATAGTTGAGGAACTGATACGCTTCGTCTTTATTTTTAGCATCCGCAGGCATGGCGAAAACATCGAAGAACGCCATCGCCCCTTCTTTTGGAATTGAGAAGGAAATATTGACGCCATTTTTCGCTTCTTTCGCGCGATTAGCGGCCTGCCATACGTCCCCTGCCCAACCAATTGCCACGCAGCTATCACCGTTTGCCAGATCGTTAATGTATTGAGAAGAGTGGAAATAACGAATATTCGGACGCAGCTTCAACAGCAGATCGGTTGCCGGTCCGGTGTAATCGTCCGCTTTGGTACTGTTGGGGTCTTTACCCAAGTAATTCAGCACGGTGGCAAACACTTCTTCGGGGGCATCAAGGAACGAGACGCCGCAGCTTTTGAGTTTTTCCAAATTTTCCGGCTTCAGGATCAGATCCCAACTGTCGACCGGCGCATCCGCGCCCAGCACCGCCTTCACTTTATCCACGTTGTAGCCAATACCGGTGGTTGCCCACATATACGGCATCGCAAACTTGTTGTCTGGATCGTGTTTCGCCACCAGCTTCAGCAATTCGGGATCGAGGTTTTTCCAGTCTGGCAGTTTACTTTTGTCCAGCGGTTGGAAAACACCCGCAGTAAGCTGACGCTCAAGGAAGCTGGCGGAAGGAACGACAAGGTCAAAGCCAGTGCTACCCGCCATGAGCTTACCTTCCAGTACTTCATTGGAGTCGAACACATCATAAACCACTTTAATGCCGGTCTCTTTTTCAAAATTAGCCACCGTGTCGGGGGCGATATAATCAGACCAGTTATAAATATGCAGCGTTTTTTGTTCAGCAGCGAGCGTGCCGGCAGAGAGGGCTATCAGAGCACCCGCAACCAGGCCTGATAACCATTTTTTATTTAAGGCGGTCATAATCTCTTTCCTTCTGAAAGTTCGTTAACAAACGAACAAAAAATTCACACTCTATGATATGCAAGAAACGTGCATATTCTTTCATTCAGCACAAATAAGAAAAGAGGCTTCCCCTGTGCCGCTATGGCTCGCTGATAATCGCGGAATCATTCAACATGCATTGCGGTCGCATGCAGCCCATAAAGGGTTCATTGAAGGATGACGTTTATAAGCCTCGCCAGAATAACTTTAGCCAGGATTCGAGGATATAGCCCAGTTAAAAAAACGTCTTTTATCAATTTTTTATGCAGGATTTATCTATGACATAAGGCAGGAGGCGTGGAAGTTAGGTGAATAATTCTTTAATAAAAGGTTAAATGCAGAATAAAAATAGGGTAATACGCAACCGCTCTGGCAGCGGCTGCGCTTTTGGCATCATTGCTCAGGAAATATTAATGGAGGAAATGGGTCTCAGTACCGCTGTTTTGCACATCTTCTTCAGCGTTAAATAATAGTTGATGCGCCCCGGCTTCAAGGATCACCATGGATATCTGCTCTTCGCTCTGGCGAACAAAACATTCGAACTGCTCAAACGTGACGCCCGGCACAACGTATAAAGACTGGCAAACCACCAGCTTTGGCAGATTATCATCCTGCATGTCCAGAAAGGCTTTCACCGTCAGCGAACTGGCATTAATGGATGACAGATCGGCAGCCAACGGCAGCAACGCCGATGGCCTGACTTCCGCCATCGCAGAGAACAGTATGACGTTATCCACCAAATCAATTTTCGCATCAAAGATGCCGTCAAAGTTTTGCATATGAGGTAAATGCAGCGCCTGACAGGTATCGCATTCAAAAAAACTCATGCCCAGGTCGTCGAGCCATTGACGCAACGTATCCAGAGTGGGAACGACCAGTGATGTCATAATAATGTGCGACCTCTTTCGATGAAAAAATTACCGGCACAGCTTACGCAAAAAGACCGCCTCATACCACGATCGCCATCGATATTGCGTTCAGCCGCCGATTTTAAGACAAAATTCCGGAGTTGCATGACGTTCGATCCACTTGATCATCCGTCCGGCAATATCAACCCCCGTGGTTTTCTCCACGCCTTCAAGCCCCGGAGAAGCGTTAACTTCCATGACCAGCGGCCCGCGGTCTGCACGCAAAATATCAACGCCAGCCACATCCAGGCCCATGGTTCGGGCGGCTTTTATCGCGATGTCCCTTTCACGCGTCGTAATATTGGCAATACTGGCCACGCCACCGCGATGGAGATTAGAACGAAAATCGCCCTCTTTAGCCCGACGCTCAATAGCAGCCACTACCTCGTCCCCTACGACAAAACAGCGAATATCCCGCCCTTTGGCCTCTTTAATATATTCCTGCACAAGGATATGTGCGTTCAGTCCTCGAAATGCATCCACGACGCTCTCCGCGGCCTGACGCGTTTCGGCCAGCACCACACCGATACCCTGCGTGCCTTCTACCAGTTTCACCACCAACGGTGCGCCGCCGACCATATCAATCATGTCGCTGGTATCGTCCGGTGAGTGCGCGATTCCGGTAATCGGGAGATCGATTCCCTGACGTGCCAGCAGTTGCAATGAGCGCAGCTTATCGCGCGCACGGGTGATCGCCACTGACTCATTCAACGGATAACTCCCTAACATCTCGAACTGGCGCAACGCCGCCGTACCGTAAAAGGTAATCGCCGAGCCGATTCGTGGGATGACCGCATCAAAATGAGGGAGCCGGCGGCCCTTGTAATGAATCGAAGACGCCGCCGGACTAATGTTCATATAACAGGAAAGGGGATCGATAATTTCAACCAGGTGACCGCGCTGCATCGCCGCTTCACGCAGGCGCTTACAAGAATAGAGCGTTCCGTCCCGGGACAAAATGGCAATTTTCACCCTGCACCTCTCTGAAAGACCTGCTGAAAGCCGGCGTATCATACACCGGGTTAAAATCTTTAGCGCGTAGCCCATCCCTGTTTGTGCAAATATTCCAGAATAAAGGGGCGATTTTCTTTGATGATGGTGCGGCGAATATGATCGCTCCAGGTATCACGACGCGTGTTGCTGCCACGGGTCAGATAATACTGCGCAAGCTGTTCATCATAGTGAGCCAGGGCGTCCTTATCGAGCGGCTGGTATTGATTTTCATGCACCACAATGGCCGCAGGCAGTCGTGGCTTGATATCGGGATTATCTGCAGGCCAACCGAGACACAGACCAAACAGCGGCAGAACATGCTGCGGCAGTTTCAGTAACTCAGTTACAGACGCAATATTGTTGCGCAGTCCGCCAATATATACACCGCCAAGCCCCAGCGACTCTGCAGCCGTCAGCGCATTTTGCGCCATCATCGCCGTATCAACCACGCCCAGCAGCAGTTGTTCTGCCAGTCCCAGCTGTGCGTCAGGGCAAATCTGTAAATGACGGTTAAAATCGGCGCAGAACACCCAGAATTCGGCAGCCTTCGCCACGTGCGGCTGCCCACCTGACAGCGTCACCAGCGACTCTCGCAGGGCCTTATCCGTCACCCGAATAATCGTGCTGCACTGTAAAAAACTGGAGCTCGAGGTGCCTTGCGCGGCAGCTATAATCGCCTCGCGCTGCGCATCCGAAATCGACGCCTCGGTAAAATGGCGAATAGAACGGTGGCTGCGAAGTAAATCAATGGTTGGAGTCATCTCTTTTTTCTCTGGCTGAACGGGAAGATACGCTGGATGTTCGCGACATCAGCTGCGGCGCCAACAGTTGCGCAATGCGCCACATTAAAAACACAGCGGCGGGAAGCATCAACAAAACCCCCAGAAAAATCATCACCACACAGGCCAATGGACTGTTAAGCGGCGCGGGTAAGGTGAGATAATCGTTAAGCGACAATAGCGCCAGCGCTAACGACACCATACCGATCGTTTCCAGAATCAATATGCTTTTAGGTAACACACCCACAGTGCGCATACGTGGCCTCCCGGCGAAGTGGCTCGTAGTATAAAACGTTCCGAGTTCTCATGTTTAACAGATATAGAGTAGATGTATCAAAGCAACAGGCCGAACCTACTTTCCATCCGACATAAATCGCGGCATCATACAGTCATTCGCCATCTGGCCTGATAAGTTCGAGGAGAGTGAGATGTTTGCTGTTATTTTTGGTCGCCCAGGGTGCCCGTATTGCGTGCGCGCAAAAGAATTGGCAGAAAAATTAAGCAATGAGCATGAAGATTTTAACTTCCGCTACATTGATATTCATGCTGAAGGGATCTCAAAAACCGAACTGGAAAAGACGGTTGGTAAGCCGGTAGAGACCGTACCGCAGATTTTTGTCGATCAGAAACACATCGGCGGCTGCACGGATTTCGAAGCATGGGCAAAAGAGAATGTGAATCTGTTCGCCTGATTGCCGTCTCTACGCCCTCCACTGGAGGGCGTAATCAGTGTTTTTTCCGCTGCTGATGCTGATTAAATAGGCTACTGATAAACAGAAAACACAATGCGCCAAGCGCGCACCAAAACACCGCACTAAACAACCATGCAAGCTCTTGCCACAGCGAACGCGTAGGCATAAACACAAATCGCATCAATAACAAACAACACGGTGCCGCCAGCATTGCACCGAGAAGAGGTCTAAGCACCTCACGACGATGGGAAAAAAAGCTGGCCGCTGCTCCTGGCAATATAAAAAACAACAACCCAACCTCAGGATGCCCAGCCGCCTTAAATGCTCCTTTCACGTTCAGCGTCAATGAAAGACACACCACAATAAAAAGCACAAAGCAGCAGATCGCACCCGCCCAACCTTGCCTATGTTTCAATCGTTCCTCCTGACACTCTCTATCGAACACTCTTTTCGCCCAAAGGCGTCCAGTCAGATAAAGTCGTTCGGCATTCCATGCCAAAAACGCACTCACACGATTCTTATAGCCGTTGAAACGTAATGAGATTAAACTAGCCGCATATATCGTCATGCTGCTTTATTTGGGGCTGTGTACGATGCTGTCGCCCCTTAATTTCTGGCAAAAACATTAGCGTAAATTGCCATTTCTTTCAATAGCTTACTAGTAAACAAGAAGTTAGTCTCCGTGAATATAAACGTCGCAGATTTGTTAAATGGGAATTACATCCTGTTATTATTTGTGGTCCTGGCGCTGGGGCTGTGTCTGGGGAAATTACGCCTGGGTACAGTCCAACTCGGTAATTCCATTGGCGTTTTAGTAGTCTCCCTATTATTAGGCCAGCAGCACTTTAGTATTAACACTGATGCTTTAAATCTCGGCTTTATGCTGTTTATTTTTTGCGTCGGCGTCGAAGCTGGTCCCAACTTTTTTTCGATTTTTTTTCGCGATGGGAAAAATTACCTAATGCTTGCTCTGGTCATGGTCGGCAGCGCAATGCTGATCGCCCTGGGACTGGGTAGGCTATTTGGCTGGGACATCGGCCTGACAGCTGGCATGCTGGCAGGTTCAATGACCTCCACGCCGGTGCTGGTCGGCGCGGGTGACACATTGCGCCATTCAGGGATGACAGGAACACAGCTGTCAACGGCTCTTGATAACCTGAGCCTCGGTTACGCACTGACCTATCTGATCGGACTGGTCAGCCTGATTGTCGGCGCACGCTACCTGCCAAAACTGCAGCATCAGGATTTGCAAACCAGCGCCCAACAAATCGCCCGTGAACGTGGCCTCGACACCGACGCCAACCGTAAGGTCTATCTGCCTGTGATCCGCGCCTATCGTGTCGGTCCGGAATTGGTTGCCTGGGCTGATGGTAAAAATCTGCGTGAGCTGGGTATCTATCGCCAGACCGGTTGTTATATCGAGCGTATCCGTCGCAACGGCATTCTGGCTAACCCGGACGGCGACGCTGTATTGCAGATGGGCGATGAAATTGCCTTAGTGGGCTACCCGGATGCACATGCCCGCCTCGACCCTAGCTTCCGTAACGGCAAAGAGGTGTTCGATCGCGACCTGCTCGATATGCGCATCGTCACCGAAGAGATTGTGGTGAAAAACCACAATGCCGTCGGTCGTCGTCTGGCGCAGTTAAAACTGACCGATCACGGCTGCTTCCTTAACCGCGTGATCCGTAGCCAGATTGAAATGCCGATTGATGACAACGTCGTGCTCAATAAAGGGGATGTGTTGCAGGTCAGCGGCGATGCCCGCCGCGTAAAGACCATTGCAGACCGTATCGGCTTTATTTCAATTCACAGCCAGGTCACCGACCTGCTGGCCTTCTGCGCTTTCTTTATCATCGGCCTGATGATTGGGATGATCACCTTCCAGTTCAGTAATTTCAGCTTTGGCATCGGAAACGCAGCTGGCCTGCTGTTTGCCGGTATTATGCTTGGCTTCCTGCGCGCCAACCACCCGACGTTTGGCTACATCCCACAGGGTGCGCTGAACATGGTGAAAGAGTTTGGCCTGATGGTCTTTATGGCGGGCGTCGGCTTGAGCGCGGGCAGCGGTATTGGCAACGGCCTCGGTGCAGTCGGCGGACAAATGCTGGTTGCGGGCCTGATTGTCAGCCTGGTGCCGGTGGTTATCTGTTTCCTGTTCGGCGCTTACGTATTGCGCATGAACCGCGCCCTGCTGTTTGGCGCCATGATGGGCGCACGAACCTGTGCACCGGCGATGGAAATCATCAGCGACACCGCGCGCAGCAACATCCCTGCTTTAGGTTATGCAGGCACCTATGCTATTGCCAACGTCTTACTGACGTTGGCGGGGACACTGATCGTCATCGTCTGGCCTGGCCTCGGTTAAAATTTACCCTTTTATGAAATTTTTTTGCAGATAAGCAGAACTTTTCTTCAAGGTGTCAGTCATAACTATTGCCACTGCTTTTCTTTGATGTCCCCAATTTGTGGAGCCCATCAACCCCGCCGTTTTGGTTCAAGGTTGATGGGTTTTTTGTTGCCTGAAATTTTGCATCCCTTCCTATCCCTTCGACCAATTTGCATCATGCCGGTTATGGCACATACTTTTACACGGTGCTTTTGGTGATGGGGTGCGCAATGTTACTTGCAGGCAAAGTCGCGGTGATTTTCGGGGGCAGCGGTGCAATAGGGTGTGCGGTTGCGCAGGTGATGGCACGCGAAGGGGCACATGTGTTCCTGGGTGCACGTAGCCAGCAAAATCTCAATCAGGCAGCGAGCCGCATTCGCGCGTCGGGTGGCTCGGTCGACACCTTTATCATCGATGAGCTCGACGAGCAGTCGACAGCTGAGCAGGTTATGCACCTTGTTCAGAACACCGGGGGGATTGACGTGGTGGTCAACGCCACCGGCTTTATGCACGATCAGGGTAAACAAATTGACGCATTATCCCTGGCGGAGTTTATGCGCGGCATCATCCCTTTTCTCACCGCACAATTCACGATCTCTAAAGCTGTCTCGCCACATATGGGCGGTGAGCGAGCAGGAACAATTATCACCGTTGTTGCCCCGGCGGCGTCCATGGCGATACAGGGACATCTGGGCCACATCGTTGGCTGCGCGGGAATCGAGGCATTTATTAAAGCGCTCGCCAGTGAGCTTGGCCCACAGAATATTCGCGTCCTTGGCGTGCGATCGCATGCCATTGTTGATGCAGTGCAAGCAGGGTCTTATACCGGAGAAATATTCGCCGCAAAAGCGCAGTCAATGGGGTTAACCGTCGAGCAATGGCTTGGTGGAGCCGCACAAAGTACGATGCTTAAGCGTCTGCCAACGCTGGCACAAATCGCCGAGGTCACAACGTTTCTGGCATCAAACCACGCCAGTGCGATGACCGCGACGGTAGTAAATGTCACCGGGGGCGCAACCGTCAGTTGATAAGCTGTGTCAGTACTACGACAGCCCGGCGATGCGCTCAACCATCACCAGGATATCGTCTCGCTGCAGCGGTTTTTTATCGGTCACAAAATGCAGCGTCATGCCTTCAATAAAGGCATCCAGCGCACGGGCCGTGGCGGGGTCAAACCACTGCTCTAAGGTTTGTTGACTGCGTTGCATCCAGTTTTGCATCACCGTTTTCAACGCCGGTTTACGGCTGGCGAACGCGTACAACTGGTACATAATCTCCATGTTATCCGGTGTGGTGACCTGCGAACTGTAAATCATCTCGGTAATGGCATGACAGGCCTGTGGCGCATCCATCACGTCCATAAAAAATGCCTGATATTGCCGCGACATAGTTTCGGTAAAATGACCGAATGCCTCCATCAGAAGCTCATCGATTCCCGAAAAATAATAGGTCATTGAACCCAACGGCACCTGCGCAATCGTTGCAATCTTACGATGCGTAACTGCATGAATACCATAAGTTATTACTGCGTCCAGCGTAGCCTGAACTATTTTTTCCCGCCGTTGTGGATCGTTCGCGCGTCGCACCGCATTTCCTCTTCTTGCATTTGTGTACAAATGTACACAACCTTGCTAATGTTGTCTCCTTTCCTCATTTCTTTGGCTCGAATTCATGACTGGCATCTCATCACGCAAAGCCTTAAGACGCCGAACCTGGGCGCTGTTTATGTTTTTCTTTTTACCAGGATTATTAATGGCTTCCTGGGCAACGCGTACCCCAGCCATCAGAGATATCCTCTCCGTTTCTACCGCTGAAATGGGGGCAGTATTATTTGGACTCTCTATTGGTTCGATGAGTGGCATTCTTTGTTCGGCCTGGCTAGTGAAACGATTTGGCACGCGGAAAGTGATCCGCACCACCATGTCATGTGCGGTTGTTGGTATGGCGATCCTTAGCGTGGCGCTATGGCTACATTCCGCCTGGCTATTTGCGTTTGGGCTGGGGGTTTTTGGTGCCAGCTTTGGTGCCGCAGAGGTTGCCATTAACGTCGAAGGTGCAGCGGTTGAGCGTGAGATGAACAAAACCGTGCTGCCGATGATGCATGGTTTTTATAGCCTCGGCACCCTGGCAGGCGCAGGCGTCGGGATGGTGCTCACCGCCTTTAGCGTTCCCGCCAATGCGCACATTCTGCTGGCGGCACTGGTGGCTATTGCGCCAATATTTATCGCCATCAAAGCGATTCCTGACGGCACCGGTAAAAATGCCGCTGACGGTTCTCACTCAGCCGAAAAAGGGCTGCCCTTTTACCGCGATATCCAGCTGCTGCTCATCGGCGTCGTGGTACTGGCGATGGCATTTGCCGAGGGTTCCGCCAATGACTGGCTTCCGCTCCTGATGGTAGACGGACACGGATTTAGCCCGACCTCAGGCTCCCTGATTTATGCCGGGTTTACGCTGGGCATGACCGTCGGACGGTTTACCGGCGGCTGGTTTATCGATCGCTACAGTCGCGTCGCGGTCGTACGCGCCAGTGCGTTAATGGGCGCGCTGGGTATTAGCCTGATTATCTTTGTCGACAGTTCGTGGGTCGCAGGTGTGTCCGTTATCCTGTGGGGACTCGGTGCGTCGCTGGGCTTCCCGTTGACTATTTCAGCCGCCAGCGATACCGGCCCCGATGCACCAACCCGCGTGAGCGTTGTAGCAACCACCGGCTATCTGGCCTTCCTGGTCGGGCCGCCGCTGCTGGGCTATCTGGGTGAACACTATGGCCTGCGCAGCGCCATGTTGGTGGTGCTGGCGCTGGTGCTGGTTGCGGCCATCGTCGCGAAGGCTGTCGCCAAACCAGACGTTAAAAATACCCCTGTGACGGAGAACAGCTAATGGCTATTAAGTTAATTGCAGTCGACATGGACGGCACCTTTTTAAGTGACCAAAAGACCTACAACCGTGAACGGTTTATGGCGCAGTACCGTCAGATGCAAGCTCAGGGGATCCGCTTTGTGGTCGCCAGCGGTAACCAGTACTACCAACTGATCTCTTTTTTCCCCGAGCTGGCCGAGGAAATCTCTTTTGTGGCGGAAAACGGCGGCTGGGTCGTTAGCGAAGGGGAAGATGTGTTTAACGGCGAGCTGGCTAAAGACGATTTTCAGACCATCGTGGATCATCTGCTAACGCGCACCGACATTGACATTATTGCCTGCGGAAAAAACAGCGCCTACACCCTGAAGCACTACAGCGACGAGCTAAAATCCGTCGCCGCCATGTACTACCACCGCCTCGAATTTGTTGATAATTTCAACAACATCAACGATGTATTTTTCAAATTCGGGCTGAATATCTCTGAAAAACAGATCCCGCAGGTTCAGTCTGCACTGCATGACGCGATTGGCGACATTATGGTTCCAGTGCATACCGGCTACGGCAGCATCGATTTAATTATCCCTGGCGTACATAAAGCAAACGGTCTGCGTCTGCTGCAACAGCGCTGGAATATTCGCGATGAGGAAGTCGTGGCGTTTGGTGATGGCGGTAATGATATTGAGATGCTGCGTCAGGCGGGGTTCAGTTTTGCGATGGCCAATGCCAACTATACCGTGGCCCGTGCGGCAAAATATCGTGCGGGGTCGAATAACGAAGAAGGCGTACTGGATATTATCGACCGGGTGCTAAAAAACGACGCACCGTTTACGCAATAACACCTCAGCACAGACGGCAACAAAAGAATGGCATGATCTCTTCATAATCCGCGTCACATTAATCCGCTGGATAAATATCTCCAGTGAATATTTTCAGGTGATCTGATGATGAAGAAAAGTGTACTAATAGTGGCAATATTGCTGGGGGTTGCGGGAACTGCACTGGCGCAAAGCGTCACCGTTGATGTACCAAGCGGTTATAAAGTTGTCGTGGTTCCTTCTTCCGTGAGCGTGCCGCAGGCGGTCAGCATGACCACCGCGCCACAAACGGTTTATGTTGCTCCGGCTCCTGCGCCGGCACCCGTTTATCGTGTACATCCTTATGCACGGCATGTCGCCAGCGTAGGCGAAGGGATGGTTATTGAGCATCAGATTGACGATCACCACTAAGTTCGCGTAAAGCCCGGGCAGCCGTCAACGCCTCATCGATTTTCAGCCGGACCAGGGTGTCGCTTCAGCTCTCTGGCTTTCAGCTATATCCGTTTTGCTGTTCAGAGATATTCAAGTAAAAGCGCAGGTGGTCAGTTGTGGGCTGGTCCGGCTGAAAATTGCCGACGTGTTTCCGTAAGGCCGGGAGAACCCGCAGGGATGCGGGTTCAGGGCGCGTTTTGCAGGGACGCTACCTCGCGCCCGGCCCGATAGCCTGGAGGAATAAGCGGAGGGGATTGCGAAGCAACAATTTTCCTGCCGGGAGCCGGGATTGTAAAGGGCGTGGCGAAGAACGCCCTTTACACGTTCACAGGAATCGGTGCCTCAGAAAAACGATGAACATGAGGTGAACGGAACCCTTTCTCTGAGAGAGCATATTCATCCCCCCCGCCGCCAACACATGTTGATGCTTTCTGATACCGAGACGTTAACTGAACGGTATTACGGATAGCCGGGCTTTATCCTTCCCGTGAATCCCCTACTCGCTTATCTTTCAGGAAAATAAACATCAGCGCCAGCCACAGTATCCCGCTGGCCAGATTAAACAGGCTAAACAGGCCGTTACCGCCGAGTAAATAAGCATGTTTGCTCAGCTCAATACCAACGGTAAAAATCAGCATCTGCAGCATGCCCATCGCGGCGGAAACCGTCCCTTTGCTCATGTCGCTGGCAAACAGCGTCAGGCGTACCAGCCCGGCATTCGCCACGCCAATCCCAAACGCATAAACACTCAGCCCTGCCGTCATCCACAAATAGGCATGGGAAGAAACCACCGTGGCCGCCGCGGCAATAATCAGCCCCACGGCGATTGGCCAGCCGCCCATAATAATCAGCGACCGTACCGTGCGTCGTGCGGTCAGGCGCGCCAGCACGAGGTTACCGGCGATCAGCGCACCAAAAATCGGCACCTGTAGCAGACCATATTCATAGCTGCTCAGCTGTTCACCGCTAATAATGATAATCGGGGATTGAGCGATCCACGCCAGCAACGGCAGACTGACAAAGCCCAACGCCAGGGCACCGGCGACAAAACGCACGTTCTTCAGCACCAGCTTGTAGTCTTTGCCCAGCTCTTTAATCGACAGCGTTTCACCGAGTCGGGTCGCGGTTTCAGGCATCGCGCGCTGCAGGCCAACAAAGGCGATGGCGGCCAGTACCGCAAACAGCACAAACATCCCTTCCCACGGCAGCACGTGCACCCAGGCCGCGCCGACCAGCGGGCCCAGCAACGGGGCAATCAGCGCCACGTTCGCCATCAGGGCGGTAATTTTAATGCATACCGCCTCTTCAAAGGATTCCTGAATCGCGGCATAGCCCACCGCGCCAATAAAGCACAGGCTAATGCCCTGCAAAAAGCGCAGGAAAGTGAATTGTTCAATGTTCTGCGCAAACAGCGTCGCAAGGCAGGTAACAATGAACCACACCACACCGGTTAACATCACCGGCCGACGACCAATACGATCCGACAGCGGTCCTAATAACCACTGCAAAAACATGCCGCCTGCCAGGTAAGCGGTCATGGAGGTGGGAACCCAGTCTAATCCGGCCTGATATTGCTCCACCACCGCCAGCATACCGGGCTGGATCATATCGTTGCCGATATACGTAGAGAATTCGTAAAGCACCAGACAGAGAGGGAAAAGTAATGCCTGACGCCCCAGTCGGGCGCCTGAAGATAAACGGTTGTGCATGCAGTCTCTTAACCAATGAAAAAACGCGCAAAGTGTAATAAATGCGCCGGACTGGTGATAGTGAATTATGTGATTTGGCCGCAAAATGCGCACATTTTTACACTCAGTTTCACAATGCTCTTTTGCTTTAAGGTTAATTTAAGTTGAACCCGTTATCATGCTCTATAGACGTCATTAATTATCTTAAAAATAGTCATTTAGCTGACAAATAAGACAACACCGCTTTTTATCCCGCTAAAGCGAACTTATGCTCTGCCTGATGGGACTCTTTTAACTACTGTCGTGAATCTGGATGTTATGCTGGAAAATCTGAACAACTCGCTATTTTACCTGATCAACGCCACGCCGGACTCTGCGCAATGGGCGATCGCGTTTGCCATCTTTATTGCTAAAGATCTGATCAGCATCGTGCCGTTGTTAGCTGTAATCCTGTGGCTTTGGGGCCCGCGCGACCACGTGACGACTCAGCGCAAACTGGTGATCAAAATGGCGCTGGCAATAATTGTCAGCCTGGTCATTTCATGGCTGATAGGACATCTGTTCCCACACGATCGCCCGTTTGTTAACCACATCGGCTACAACTTCCTGCACCATGCACCTGATGACTCTTTCCCAAGCGATCACGGCACCGTTATTTTCACCTTTGCACTGGCCTTTATATTCTGGCATCGCCTGTGGTCTGGCGCCCTGTTTATGGCGATTGCCGTGGCGATCGCCTGGTCACGGGTGTACCTCGGCGTACACTGGCCGCTGGATATGCTGGGTGGGTTCCTGGCAGCGTTAATCGGCTGCCTGAGCGCCCAGATGATCTGGCAACGGTTCGGCACCTCGCTGTATTCCGCGTTGCAGGCCTGCTATCGCACCTGCTTCGCCCTGCCGATCCGTAAAGGCTGGGTGCGTGACTAATCCACGGTAAAAAGAGTAGTATTAAGCGCGCGATATGAAACGCTTATTCTACTCACCAGGGGAACTATGGAAACACGACGCGACGAGCGTATTGGTCAATTGCTGCAGGCGCTGAAACGCAGCGATAAATTACACCTTAAAGAAGCCGCGACGCTACTTGGCGTATCTGAGATGACCATCCGTCGCGACCTGAATAATAACGATGCCCCGGTCGTGTTGCTGGGGGGATATATTGTTCTGGAACCCCGTAGCGCCAGCCATTACTTAATCAGCGACCAAAAGTCCCGGCTGGTGGATGAGAAACGTCGCGCGGCCCAACAAGCTGCGAGCCTCGTTCAAGCGCATCAGACGATCTTTTTTGACTGCGGCACCACCACGCCGTGGATCATTGAAGCTATTGATAACGATCTGCCTTTCACCGCGATTTGCTACTCGCTGAATACCTTTCTGGTACTCCAGGAAAAACCGCTGTGTCGCGTCATCCTATGTGGCGGTGAATTCCACGCCAGCAACGCTATTTTCAAACCACTCGATTTCCAGGAAACGCTGAACAACCTGTGCCCGGATATCGCGTTTTATTCTGCGGCTGGCGTACACATTGACAAAGGTGCAACCTGTTTTAACCTGGAAGAACTACCGGTGAAGCATTGGGCGATGTCGATGGCGCAGTATCATGTACTGGTGGTGGATCACAGCAAGTTTGGTAAGGTGCGTCCCGCTCGGATGGGTAATCTGAAACGCTTTGATAGCATCATTAGCGATACCCGTCCTGACGATGAGTTTGTTGATTACGCAAAAGCGCAGCACATTAAACTGGTGTACTGAAATGACATTGCCGGACGCACAAACGCTGTCCGGCAATAACGGTGATTAAGAGAACCAGCCACCAAACCACTGGTGGAATTTCATCATCACAAAGTCCCACATCCGGCTAAAGAAACCGCCCTCTTCAACGGCCTCCATCACCATCAGCGGACGCTGTTCAATGGATTTCCCGTTCAGCTGGAAGTCGATCGTCCCGACAACCTGGCCTTTCTTCAGTGGCGCGGTTAATTGCGGTTCGGTCAGTGTAAAGCTGGCTTTCAGATTTTTAAGCTGACCGCGCGGAATAGTCACCGAACCGGCTTCGCCTGCGCCCAGGTTAACTTCACTCTTATCACCGAACCAGACGCGCTGGGTCACAAAGGTGGCATCCGGTTTAATCGGCGTGACCGTTTCAAAGAAGCGGAAGCCCCACGTCAGCAGCTTCTCTGACTCATTGAATCGAATACGGTCGGTTTTCGCTCCCAGCACTACCGAGATCAGGCGCATATCGCCCTGGGTGGCGGAAGCCACCAGGTTATAACCCGCGCCCGTAGTGGTGCCCGTTTTCATCCCGTCCACGTTCAGGTTGGTGCTCCACAGCAGGCGGTTGCGGTTCGGTTGGCGAATTTTATTAAAGGTAAACTCTTTTTCTTTATGAATGGCGTACTCTTCCGGCACATCGTGGATGAGTGCTTTACCGAGCAAGGCCATGTCGCGCGCGGTACTGAACTGCCCCGGCGCATCCAAACCATGCACCGTCTGGAAGGTGGTATTCGTCAGCCCCAGCTTTTGCGCATAGCCGTTCATCAAACCAATAAAGGATTCCTGGCTGCCAGCCACGTAATCTGCCAGTGCGATACATGCATCATTACCCGACTGAATAATAATGCCTTTGTTCAGATCGGAGACCGCTACCTGATCGCCGGGTTTCAGGAACATCACTGAAGACCCACGCAGAGCCGGGTTGCCCGTCGCCCAGGCATCTTTTCCTACGGTAACCATGTCGTTCAGGTTAATTTTCCCGGCCTTCAGCGCCTGGCCAACCACATAGCTGGTCATGATCTTGGTCAGACTGGCTGGATCCAATTTCTCATCAGCATTGCCCTCCGCCAGCACCTTGCCGCTGGCGTAATCCATTAAGATCCACGCGCGCGCATCCACGCTCGGCGGCGCGGTGGGTTGCTCTACCGCCTGTGCGGTCGGTGCCAAAAGGAATAACAGCGCTGAACCTGCGGCGAAACTGCGAAGGGAAGAGAAGTATTGCGTCATAAATGCCACCCGAGTATCCATTCCAAAAAACCACGTCATAACACACCATGTTTACACAAACTGCATCGGCCAAACCCGCGCAGAAGCGGCCTGATGGATGACGTGTAAAATAAGTGCGGTGAGTAATAACGCACTAACGAGCTTAAAGAAACCGTAAGTTGGTAAAGTTTTTAAAGTTTATGCAATAACACTGCGCTGCGCCGCTTTCATCACGATTTTTTTACGTGTTGTTGCGTAAATATTAGGTTTACCCCACCATGTAACGGGTTTAATACCGAATGCAGCCATCAAGCTGCTCAATGATTACGCGGGGTTACTATGATTACACTGTGGGGTCGCAATAACTCGACCAACGTGAAAAAAGTGTTGTGGACGCTTGAAGAACTGGAACTGCCGTATAACCAAATACTGGCGGGCGGGCAGCACGGTATCAACCGAGATGCTGACTACCTGGCGATGAATCCAAACGGTCTGGTCCCCCTGCTACGCGATGATGAAACCGACGTTTTACTGTGGGAATCCAATACCATCGTCCGCTATCTGGCCGCCCAATACGGGCAAAAACGGCTGTGGATCGATGCCCCGGCAAAACGTGCAGAAGGCGAAAAATGGATGGACTGGGCTAACCAGACGCTAAGCCCTGCTCATCGGGTCATCTTATTTGGTCTGGTCAGAACACCGGCAGAACAACGCGACCAGGCGGCCATTGACGCAGGCGCGAAGGTTTGCGACAACCTGTTTGCCATGCTCGACAACGCGCTGGCCGACCAACCGTGGTTCTCCGGGGACGAGTTTGGTACCGGCGATATCGCCATCGCCCCGTTTATCTACAACCTGTTTAACGTTGGCCTGAGCTGGACCGAACGTCCTCACCTTGAGCGTTGGTACCAGCAGCTTACCGAACGTCCAGCGTTCCAAAAAGCGGTGATGATCCCGGTCAGCTGATGCTGTAGCGCTGCGGCTACCGGGGGCTCACCTTCAGTAGTTGCCCGTCGGACTCGTCGGTTAACACATACAAATAACCGTCTGGTCCGACACGCACATCGCGGATCCGCTGTCCTCTTTCGCGTAAAATACGCCCGTCCTCAGTAACCTGATTCCCGTTAACGCTTAAAACGATCACATCCTGGTCTTTTAACGCGCCAATAAACACCTTCTGCCGCCACTGCGCAAAGGTATCGCTATTGTAAAAAGCCATCCCGCTGACCGCCGGCGACTTTTCCCAGTAGAAAACAGGCTGTTCCGTACCCTCAACAATTCCACCTTTAGCCTCAGGTATTTTTAAACCGCTGTAGTTCATCCCCCAGGTCGCTAACGGCCAGCCGTAGTTTTTGCCTTTCTCGGGGATATTAATTTCGTCGCCACCGCGCGGGCCATGTTCGTTGAGCCACAGCGTGTCACTCCAGGGATTCATCGCCATCCCCTGTGGATTACGGATGCCATAGGACCAAATCTCAGGTCGAGCACCGGCCTGGTTCACAAATGGATTATCCGGCGGAATGCTGCCCTCATCGGTCAGTCGCACCACCTTACCCTGCAGCTTGTCCAGATCCTGAGCGGTAGCGCGCTGGTTATTTTCACCCAGACCAATAAACAGGTGGCCTTTACCGTCAAACACCATGCGGCCACCAAAATGGTTGCCGGTTGAAAGTTTTGGCATCTGGCGAAAAACCGTCTGGAACGCCTGCAGATGTTTGAGATCGTCGCTCAGTCGTCCATAACCGACTGCCGTACCGGCCTTACCCTCATGGTCGGCTTCAGCAAAGCTGAGCCAAACCCGCCGGGAACGTTCAAAATCCGGGGCGAGCACCACATCGAGTAACCCCCCTGACCGTGCGCCCAAACCTTTGGTACCCCGGTTAGCGGATCGGAAAGTCCTTCCCCCGCCTGCCATAGTCGCAACTGTCCACCCCGCAGCGTGAGTAATATGCCGCGGTTGTCAGGTAAAAAGGCCAAGGACCAGGGGTGATCAAGTTTGGTTTGCAGCACCTCAACCTTCAGCGCAGACGGTTCAGCACTGGTGTGAGGGGCAAACAGTAACAGTGGGGCCGCACAGAGAAAGAGTCGCCGCATAACACCTCCTTAATGGCTCTGCATAAAGCGTAGCCAGCAAGGGGCAATTTCCCGCAACTTTTACACAATCTTAACGAAAAGGGGGAGCGCCCTCCCCCGGATTCAGACATGTTCCAGCGTTGAGTACATTTGCAAACACTGGATACTCAGCGTCAGCGTTGTCAGGCAGTTTTCCAGTTTCTCTGCGTTAACGGCGATAAAGGTCGGACAATCGTGATGTCCGCTCATCAGACAAACAGCCGCGGCGGCTAACGCGCCTTCAGCACGGCGCAGGGCATTCCACTCTTCCTGGTCAAGATGCATACCGTGGAGCTGTGATTGGTCATCATGCAGTTCGCGATTCAGTGCAAAAAAATTATCCCGCAGACGATCGCTCTCACTCACTGACATATAGCCTTTCGCTTTCCTCAACAACAGATAAGCGGCGAGATCGATACGGGCGTTTATCAACTTGTTGAGAAGATCGGTTCTCAGTCTGTCAACGACCATACTTTGTTCCTCCTCTTTCCAACCATGGTGCAACTTAATAGTATGGTCGTTTTTTGAACAAATTGATGCTCCACGTCAATAAACCATAATTGATTAACATTATTTACAATGTTACAACGCACAGAGAAACCGTCTGTTTCTGACGTAGCGATAATTTTTTGCTATACCTGATGGGGTTACTGTCGCGACACGGATGATGAGGGGTCTATGTCAAAAGCAAATGATGCCGAGAAGATACGCACGCTATCAAAGATAGACCTGAATCTGCTCACCATTTTCTGTTTAATTTATAGCGTAGGGAGCATTACCCGCGTCGCCGATATGCTGAATATTTCTCCCTCGGCTGTCAGTCAGTCGTTAAAAAAACTGCGCGAACTGATGGGAGATAATCTTTTTGTTCGCAGCGGCAATGCGTTATTACCAACCGTCTATTCCGACGAGCTTTACGACAATGCAATCCCGATTATTGATAAACTGTCGCTGCTAATGCCACATACTTCCCCAGCATCCAGAAAAAGGCTCACGCTGTATACGGAATCGTTTATTTCACCGATCGTTATTCCCGACGTTACGGAAAAAATAATCAGCAATAACGCGGATATCAGTCTCCTGCATCTTACCGCTGATTTAAATGAGCAGAGTATTATCGAGCTGCTCACGATGCGGCAGGCTGATGTTGTTTTTTCTACCTTTTCCGTGGAGTCAGGCAGTATTTCCTGTCACAAAATATGTGATATGCGGCTGGTACTGGCAGCGTCACAAAATAATACGTTGTATGGTCATTCGATCAGTGAGGAAATGTTCAGAAGTGCCAATCTGGTGGGCTACAACACTAAAAACGAGAAAATAATTTATCACCGCAGCATCGTGGATAAAAAATTCAGAACCGGGGATCGCTGCCTGCTAACCTCTTCTTTTACCGCGATCCTCACGATTGTCGCGAATACCCAATGTTTAGGGGTGATCCCAGAAAAAGTCTTCGCCACGCATGCGCCACTTTATGGCCTGAAAAAAATCAATACGCCGTTCCCGTTACCGCAATTCAGTATTTTTGCCTCATCGCGCAAAGAAACCAATACCCATAAGCTCCTGGCGCCAATTCTCGCCGATTTACAAGCATCCTCCCTGTTCTGAA
This sequence comes from Citrobacter sp. wls718, assembly GCF_005280945.1. Lineage (NCBI taxonomy): Bacteria > Pseudomonadati > Pseudomonadota > Gammaproteobacteria > Enterobacterales > Enterobacteriaceae > Citrobacter > Citrobacter sp. wls718. The sequence goes on along the minus strand of NZ_SZWV01000068.1, from coordinate 174,967 downwards.
AACCAGGGAGAACACCCGTTGTGATTAAGGGTTAGACATGGATCCGGGTAATACGCCAAATATTATTGGCGTATTCCTGTACCGTTCTGTCCGACGAGAAGTACCCCATATTGGCAATATTATGCAGCGTTTTCGTCGTCCACTCACGGGGAGTACGATACAACTCATCCACAGAGTCCTGGCAATCAACATAGCGGCGATAATCCGCTAACACCTGATAATGGTCACCAAAGTTGATCAATGAATCGAGGATGTTGCGATACCGCCCAGGCTCCTGTGGACTAAACAGGCCGGTGCCAATTTGCGTCAGTGCCTGATGCAGTTCGGCATCATTCTCAAAAATCGTTCTTGGGTTATAGCCGTCACGTCGTAAGGCGTCGACTTCCTGCGCCGTATTACCAAAGATAAAGATGTTATCTTCGCCGACATATTCCTGCATTTCAATATTAGCCCCGTCCAGCGTGCCAATGGTCAACGCACCATTTAAGCCAAACTTCATATTGCTGGTACCGGAAGCCTCGGTCCCTGCCAGTGAAATTTGCTCGGAAAGGTCAGCCGCCGGAATAATTAGCTGCGCCAGGCTGACGCTGTAATCCGGGATAAACACCACCTTCAGCTTGCCGCCGATTTGTGGATCGTTATTCACCCGCTGTGCCACGTCATTTATTAAGCGAATAATCTGTTTCGCCATGTGGTACGACGAAGCAGCCTTACCGGCAAAGATATTCACACGAGGAACCCAGTTTTCCTCCGGTGCAGCTTTAATACGGTTGTAGCGTGTAATCACGTGGAGCACGTTCAATAATTGACGCTTGTACTCGTGAATACGCTTCACCTGTACATCAAACAGGGCCGCAGGATCCACCACCACCCCGTACTGGGTGGCAATATGGTGCGCCAGCCGCTGTTTATTTTTGTGTTTCGCGCGATGCACCGCATCGTTCACGCTTGGATAATCAATATACTGTTTCAGATCAGCAAGCTGCATCAGGTTAGTGCGCCAGTTCTGACCGATATTCTCATCCAGTACGTTTGCCAGCGGCGGGTTCGCCAATGCCAGCCAGCGACGGGCCGTCACGCCATTCGTGACATTAGTAAACCGCATCGGGAAGATACGCGCAAAATCAGCAAACAGTGATTCCGTCATCAATTTTGAATGTAATGCCGACACGCCGTTCACTTTATGACTGACCACGACGGCCAGCCAGGCCATCCGCACCACCCGGCCATGCGATTCATCAATTAACGAGACCCGTTTAAGCAGCTCACTGTCATCATGATATTTATCCGCCACGGATTTCAGGAAGCGATCGTTAATTTCAAAAATAATTTGCAAATGGCGCGGCAGGATCCGGCTCAGCATCTCTACCGGCCATGTTTCCAGCGCTTCACTCATCAAAGTGTGGTTGGTATAGGAGAAAATCTGACAAGTCACGTCAAACGCATCATCCCATGCAAATTGATGATTATCGATTAACAGACGCATCAATTCCGGGATCGCCAGAACCGGGTGGGTATCATTAAGGTGAATCGCGATTTTATCAGCCAGATTATGATAAGTTTTGTGCAGTTGATAATGCCGGCTCAATATGTCCTGAATGGTCGCTGAGGCCAAAAAATAAGCCTGGCGTAGGCGCAGCTCGCGCCCGGCGTCGGTGGAGTCATCCGGGTACAGCACCCGCGAGATCTTTTCAAAATGGTATTTGTTTTCCACTTCAACGGTAAAATCATCATTCAGATTTACTTTGCCTGAATTGACTTCACTATTAACCTGCACATTCCACAAGCGCAATGTATTGGTGCTGTCGGTGTTATAACCTGGGACAATCTGGTCATGAGCTACGGCCAGAATATCCTCGGTCTCAATCCAGCGGACTTTGCTGCCTTCCTGCTGAACACGACCGCCAAAGCGCACTTTATAGTGGGTATTATGACGCTTAAATTCCCACGGATTTCCGTATTCTAGCCAATAGTCCAGCGACTCCTTCTGCACCCCATTAACGATATTTTGTTTGAACATACCGTAGTTGTAACGGATACCGTAACCGCATCCCGGTAAACCCAACGTGGCCAGCGAGTCAAGGAAACAGGCCGCCAGACGTCCGAGACCACCATTGCCAAGCCCTGGATCGTTTTCTTCGTCAATCAGCTCTTCCAGATCCAGTCCCATGGCTTCGAGCGCGCTGTTCACTTCGTCATAAATCCCCAGAGACAGCAGCGCATTCGACAATGTACGCCCAATCAAAAACTCCATCGACAGGTAATAAACCTGACGGGCATCCTGAGAGAATTGCGCCCGGTTTGAACGATGCCAGCGTTCGACCATGCGATCGCGCACGGCATATAGCGTAGCGTTTAACCATTCACGTTTAGTGGCAATGGCCGGATCTTTACCAATGGTAAATAAGAGTTTATTGGCAATATCATCCCTGAGTTTATCAACATCAATTTCGGCGGCTGTAGGAAGTGGGGAAATATACATATCAGCGTGACCTCGCAGAATCGGACAGGGGCAGAAAAATAAAATAAAAATAAAACACAAATAAATTTATGAGCGTTGATTCTTTTGCGGACTCACTTCATGACGAGTAATAGAATGAAGTTCATTCATTAATAAGCGCCAGCTTAAACCAGTGGCGAGCGAAATATAATATAAGCTCACACCATTAGCATAAAGGGTTCTCGCCATTTTAAGTTTTGACTGCAAAGCAATATCTTTCAAATTTAACCTCATGAATAACGCTCGACATATTAAATTTAGAAGACTTCTTCTCTATAGCCAAGAAGTGACACTTAAAGCCGGAATTAGACTCTCTAAATACCTTGCTCCTGCCGATAAGCCAATTACCGGTACTCCCCATTTAGAGCGTCCGACTTATGAACATCAGAGATAGATGTCACGCGATGGCATCTGTATAATCCCCCGATTACGAGCAATGTACAGTATAAGAAAATGGCAAAAATTGGTTTTATTTCACTAGGTTGTCCGAAAAACCTCGTTGATTCTGAGCGCATCCTGACTGAACTTCGTACCGAAGGTTATGACGTGGTGCCGAATTACGACGACGCGGATATGGTTATCGTTAACACCTGCGGCTTTATCGACAGCGCGGTACAAGAATCACTGGAAGTGATTGGCGAAGCGCTGAACGAGAACGGCAAGGTGATTGTCACCGGCTGTCTGGGCGCGAAAGTCGATCAGATCCGTGAAGTTCACCCGAAGGTGCTGGAAATCACCGGACCGCACAGTTACGAGCAGGTTCTGGAACACGTTCACCATTACGTGCCAAAACCAAAACATAACCCGTTCCAGAGCCTGGTTCCTGAGCAGGGCGTCAAGCTGACGCCGCGTCATTACGCCTATCTGAAGATCTCTGAAGGGTGCAATCACCGCTGCACGTTCTGCATCATTCCGTCCATGCGCGGCGATTTGGTCAGCCGTCCCATCGGCGAGGTACTCAGCGAGGCCAAGCGCCTGGTTGATGCGGGCGTCAAAGAGATTCTGGTTATCTCCCAGGATACCTCCGCTTACGGCGTGGATGTGAAGCACCGCACCGGCTTCCATAACGGTGAGCCAGTGAAAACCAGCATGGTTGATCTGTGCGAGCAGCTGTCGAAACTGGGTATCTGGACTCGTCTGCACTACGTCTATCCGTACCCGCACGTCGATGATGTCATCCCGCTGATGGCGGAAGGCAAAATCCTGCCGTATCTGGACATCCCGCTGCAGCATGCCAGCCCGCGTATTCTTAAGCTGATGAAGCGCCCAGGTTCGGTAGACCGCCAGTTAGCGCGTATTAAGCAGTGGCGTGAAATCTGCCCTGAACTGACCCTGCGTTCAACGTTTATCGTCGGCTTCCCGGGTGAAACCGAAGAAGACTTCCAGATGCTGCTCGATTTCCTGAAAGAAGCACGTCTGGATCGCGTCGGCTGCTTTAAATACAGCCCGGTAGAAGGTGCGGGGGCCAATGCGCTGCCGGATCAAATCCCGGAAGAGGTGAAAGAAGAACGCTGGAACCGCTTTATGCAATTGCAGCAGCAGATCTCTGCTGAACGCTTGCAGGAGAAAGTCGGCCGAGAAATTCTGGTCATCGTCGATGAAGTTGATGAAGAAGGCGCGATTGGTCGCAGCATGGCAGACGCCCCGGAAATCGACGGCGCGGTGTATATGAATGGCGAAACCAACGTGAAGCCTGGCGATATCATCCGCGTGAAAGTCGAAAACGCAGACGAATATGATCTGTGGGGCAGCCGCGTTTAACTCATCGTCACCCAACAGTAGGCCGGATAAGGCATTTACGCCATCATCCGGCCTACTGTTTATCCTTTAATCTTCGGGTCCAGCGCGTCGCGCAGGCCATCACCCAATAAGTTAAACGCCAGCACCGTCAGGAATATTGCCACCGCCGGGAATATCGCCACGTGTGGAGCAATCACCATATCCGCCCGCGCTTCGTTGAGCATCGCGCCCCACTCCGGCGTCGGTGGCTGAGCACCCAATCCCAGGAACGACAAACTCGCGGCGGAGATGATCGACGTCCCGATGCGCATGGTAAAAAAGACCACGATCGACGAGACCGTCCCCGGCAAAATATGGTTGAAGATAATGGTCGTATCGCTGGCGCCAATGCTGCGCGCCGACTCAATAAACGTCTGCTGTTTGAGCACCAACGTATTCCCACGCACCAGTCGCGCAAAGGCTGGAATGGAGAAGATAGCGACGGCAATTATCACGTTAGCAATGCCGCTGCCGAGCACCGCCACCACCGCTATCGCCAGCAGAATACCCGGAAAAGCGAATAGCACATCGCAGATACGCATAATCAGCCGATCCCACCAGCCTTCGTAATAACCTGCCAGCAGACCCAACACCGTACCTATGGCCGCGCCAATAAATACGGCAAACACCCCTGCCGCCAGCGAAATTTGCGCGCCAACCAGCACGCGGCTAAAAATATCCCGCCCCAGCGAATCGACGCCAAACCAGTGCAACATCGACGGCCCATCATTGAGGCGGTCATAGTCGAAGTAATTCTCGGCATCAAACGGCGTCAACCAACGGGCAAATATCGCCACCAGGATCAAGGCCAGCACGAATAACCCGGCGATCATCGCCACACGCTGGCGACGAAAACGCCGCCAGAACTCGTGCCACGGCGTGCGGATCTGTTCAGGCTTAACGAGCGGCATTGCATTTAAAATCGCCTGTCGGCGCCAGTTAAAAAATCGCATCCTTACTTGTACCTGATAGCCGGATTAATGGCGGCATAGAGCACATCCACCACTAAGTTAATAAGAATAAACTCCAGAGAAAATAACAGCACCTCGGCCTGAATCACCGGGTAGTCTCGCATTTCTACCGAGTCCACCAACAATCGTCCGAGCCCTGGCCAGTTAAAGACTTTCTCAACCACAATGGAGCCACCAAGCAAAAAGCCAAACTGCAGCCCCATCATCGTGACGACCGGGATCATCGCGTTACGCAAACCGTGTTTTAACACCACCCAGGTTTCACTCACCCCTTTTGCCCGCGCGGTGCGCATGTAATCTTCGCTGAGCACATCGACAAACGAGGCGCGGGTAAAACGCGCCAATACCGCTGCCACCGCCGCGCCCAGCGTGATAGAGGGCAGGATATAATGCTGCCAGGAATCCGCGCCCACGGTGGGTAACCAGCCGAGCTCCACGGAAAAAATCTGCATTAACAGCATGCCGAGGGCAAACGCCGGGAAGGAGATCCCGGTGACCGCAAGGGTCATACTCAACCTGTCCGGCCAGCGATTTCGCCATACGGCGGCGATGATCCCTGCCGTCATGCCAAACAAGACCGCCCACGTCATGCTGGCAATCGTCAACCAGAATGAGGGCATAAAGCGGCTGGCAATCTCTTCAGCAACCGGACGACGCGACACCATCGAGGTGCCAAAGTCACCTTGCAACACGTTCGTCATGTAATGCCAGAACTGAATATGCAGCGGCTGGTCCAGACCCAACTGCTGGCGCACCAGCTCAATCACCTCAGCGTCGGCCTCCGGTCCGGCAATCAACCGGGCCGGATCGCCTGGCAACAAATGAACAAATAAAAACACCAGCACCGCGACGATAAGTAGCGTTGGAATCAACCCCAGCAGGCGCTTGAAAACATAATTAAGCATCAGACTCCCTTCGGCGGCCCCCGGTGTTCAGGGGCCGAATGAATAGCTTATTGCAAATCCGCATCATCAAAACTAAATCCGGTGTCCGGCATAATCCAGAATCCGGTCAACTTGGTACTGTGCGCAGAGATCAGTTTCTCCACCACCAGCGGGATCCACGGCGACTCTTTCCAGATGATATCCTGTGCATCTTTGTACAATCGCGCTTTTTCGCTCGGATCGTTCGTTTGCAGCGCCGCGGCTAAATCGCTGTCCACCTGCTTGTTACTGTAAAACGCCGTATTAAACAACGTTGGTGGCCAGTTTTGCGAAGCAAATAGCGGTGATAATGCCCAGTCAGCTTCGCCCGTCGACGCCGACCAGCCGGTGTAGAACATCCGTACCCCGCTCTCTTTCTGCGCCTTACCTTCAACTTCTGCCGCCCGCTGTCCGGCATCCATCGCCGTCACCTGCGCCTTCACGCCGACTTGCGCTAACTGCTGCTGGGTAAATTGCAGCACTTTCTGCGCGGTGCTGTGATTATGCGATGACCACAGCGTGGTGGTAAAGCCGTTGGGATAACCCGCCTCTTTCAGCAACTCACGGGCTTTCGCCGGATCGTAAGGCCACGGCGTATAGCTTTGCGCGTAGGCTATCGCGGGCGGCAGCACGCCGGTCGCCGGTGTGGCGTAACCGGCAAATGCCACTTTTACCAACGCCTGGCGGTTAATGGCATAGTTCAGCGCCTCACGCACCTTCGGATTATCAAACGGTTTTTGCGTCACGTTCATGCTGATATAACGCTGCATGATCGACGGACTGGCAACCAGTTCCAGGTTTTTGTTCTTCGCCAGTAATGCGGCCTGCTCGTAAGGGATCGGGAAGGCAAATTGTGCCTCGCCGGTCTGCAACATCGCCGCACGGGTGTTATTGTCGGTCACCGGACGCCAGGTAATCGTATCAAGCTTCGGCAGGCCCTGCTGCCAGTAACCAGCGAACTTTTTCACCTTCACAAAATCGGTCTGATTCCAGGTTTCAAGCTGATAAGGCCCGGTACCCACCGGATGGAAGCCGATATCTTTACCGTATTTCTTCAGCGCCGCCGGCGATATCATTGCCGTTGCCGGGTGCGCCAGGATATTAATAAACGCCGAGAACGGCTGTTTCAGCGTGATCTTCACCGTCGTCGCATCAACGGCCTCGGTGTTAGCGATATTTTTATACAGGTTATAGCGTTTAAGATGATTTTCCGGATTGCTGGCTCGCTCAAGGTTAGCTTTCACCGCCTCTGCATTGAAATCGGTGCCATCCTGAAACTTCACCCCCTGCCGCAGTTTGACGGTATAGGTTAAGCCGTCATCGGAAACGGTATAGCTTTCTGCCAGCACATTTTTCAGCTTCATCTCTTTATCAAGACCGAAAAGCCCCTGATAAAACGACTTCGCCACCGCCTGCGACAGCGTGTCATTCGCGTCATAGGGGTCGAGCGTAGTAAAATTAGATCCTACCGCCACCACCACGTCTTTAGCCGACCAGGCAGGGGACGCAGCCAGTGCAGAGGCAACCCCCAGCGCAACCAGCCATTTACGAGCAACAATTTGTCTCATGTTATTCTCCTGAACCCTGCCTGTTATAGACGCGAAAGCGCATTTTCCACCTGCGGACGCGCAACATAATGCCCTGGCCCCACTAACTGGAGTGACACCGGGGAAATCTCTTCTCCGCGCTTGCGGATATTGCTGGGGATATCATCCGACAGCAGCACCCGCTGCGGCCGCTGATGAGAGGGATCGGCAACCGGAACCGCCGCCATTAATTTGCGGGTATACGGATGCTGCGGATTTTCAAACACCGCCCGACGGGGACCAATCTCGACAATCTGCCCCAGGTACATCACCGCCACACGGTGGCTGATACGTTCGACCACCGCCATATCGTGAGAAATAAACAGGTAGGCGATGCCCATTTCCCGCTGGAGATCGAGCAACAAATTAATAATCTGCCCACGAATCGAGACATCCAGCGCCGAAACTGATTCATCGGCAATGATCACTTTTGGATTGAGGGCCAGCGCCCGGGCAATACAGATACGCTGACGTTGGCCACCGGAAAACTCGTGCGGATAGCGCCAGGCGTGTTCAGGGAGTAGCCCCACCCGCTCCAGCAGCCAGGCGACCCGTTTTGCCGCGGCGTCCCCTTGCAGTAGACCGTGCACCCGCAGCGGCTCGAGAATGGAATAACCTACCGTCTGACGCGGGTCGAGCGACGCATAGGGATCCTGGAAAATAAACTGAATATCCCGACGGAGCGGCTGAAGCTTGCTGCTGGCCAGCGTGTCTATCCGCTGACCGTTAAAGGTGATCTCCCCGTGCTGAGACTCCACGAGTCGCAACAACGCCCGTCCGGTAGTAGATTTACCACAGCCGGACTCCCCGACCAGCGAGAGCGTTTCGCCTGGCCACAGATCAAAACTGACGTTTTCCACCGCGTGCACCTCGCGGGTCACGCGATTGAGAAT